>NZ_JBEXUI010000006.1:0-191853 GCF_040614395.1 Nocardia sp. NPDC005998
GGATGTTCCGAGCCGGACGGCCTCTTGCTCATTCAGCGGCTGAACTCACCCCTGCCACTAGCGGATATTCGACCAGGGCGAGGATCGCCCCGCCGCCGGTGCCTACTGGGCTCCGGAGCTGTAGTAGGTGTCCGCGTAGGCGTACTGATCCCAGTGCGCCTCGTCCGACCGACCGTCGCCGGACCCACCCGAAGAATCCCGATCCCCGTGCCCCGGCCACCACGCGCGGTGACCGATGAGCGCGGTCACGGCCGGGGTGAAGAACATCGCCATCACGAATGCCGCGATCGCAATGCCGACCGAGATGGCGAATCCCATCTGAGAGAGCACATTATTGCCCGCCAGCATCATCGACGCGAAGGTGCCCGCGAGGATCACACCGGCCGCGGCGACGGTCGGCCCGGTGTGCCGCACGGCCAGGGCCGCAGCCTGTTTCGGCTCGTTACCGGCCCGGGCCTCCTCACGCAACCGCGCAACCATGAGGATGTTGTAGTCCGTGCCGAGTGCCACCACGAACAGGTACATGATCACCGGGAGAGTGAAGATCAGCCCGGAGTTGCCCTGGAAGTGCTGGAACACCAGGACCGAGGCACCGAGCGTGGCGGCGAAGCCGAGGAACACCGAGGCCATCAGATACCACGGGGCAACCAGGCTGCGCAGCAAGAGGGCGAGCACGATCATGATCAGGATGCCGGCCACCGGGAACACGATCTTGTAGTCGTGCACCATCGCATCCTGGAAATCGACGTACACCGAGGAGATCCCGCCCACGACGGCCGTGGTGCCCGCGGGTGCCATCGAATGTGCCGTATCCCGCAACGGACCGCGCACCGTATCCAGAGCCGCATCCGATTCGGGTGCGCCCGCGAGTGTCACCTGGAAGTCGGCGGCCATACTGTCGCTCGAAACTGTCGGCGCCCCAACCTGACTCACGCCGGACACAGCCGCGAGCGCCGCGCGGTAGACGGTGAGCTGGTCACCATCGAGCGGTGCGCCATTGGTTGAGCGCAGCAGCACATCGGAAGGCTGGGTCGATCCGGCGGGCAGACCCTTGAGCAATTCCTTGCTGTACACCGTGGATTCGGAGGTGTCCGAAGTCGAGCCGGAGCTGAGATCGAAGGTCGGATTGAAGCCGAAGGCCAGCACACCGAGGGCCACCAGCAGACCACCGGAGACCGCCGCGAATGCTCCCGGGCGCCGCCCAAGTGCCGCGCCGATGGCGCCGAAGCGTGCCCCCTTCGGCTCCTGCCGCCAGGCCTTGGAGGGCCAGAACACCTTGGTGCCGAGCAGCGAAACGACGGCGGGCACCAGGGTCAGCCCGGCGAGCAACGCCACCCCGACGGCGATCGCCAGCGCCGGACCCAGCGCACGGAACATGCCGAGTGTCGAGAGCGTCAGCGCCATGAAGGCGATGATCACCGCACCCGCCGCCGAGGTAATGGCCTCACCGACCTTGGTGACGGCACTGACCATGGCGGTCTTCGGATCCTCCCCCGCACGCAGCCGTTCCCGGTAGCGGAACATCAGGAACAGGATGTAGTCGGTGCCGACGCCGAAGAGCACGACCAACAGGATCGAGTTCACCGAACTGTCCACCTGCAGATCGAATGCCTTGGCCGCCATGGCGATCAGGCCACCGACGGTGCTGGAGATCGCGCCGATGATAATGATCGGCAGCAGCGCGATCACGGGACTGCGGAAGATGACCAGCAACAGCACCAGGATCAGCACGACGGTGGCGACACCGATAATGGCCATACCCTTGGTGCTGGATTCGGTTTGATCCAGCATCTGCGCGGCCTGACCGGTGACGCCCGCCTTCAGATCCGTGCCATGCACCTGCTCCTGCAATGCGTCACGCAACTTCTTGACCGCATCGCTCTGCGTGGTATCGCCCGCACTGGTCACCTTCGTCATCTGCACGGCGGCGATCTGCACCAACCGGTTCTCCGAGGCCGGACCGGCCTGGATCCCGATGACATCCTTGATGCGCTGGTCGTTCAACTTGGCCGTGATCGTCGCGACACTCGCCGAATCCCCTTCGCTCAGCGGTGCACCGTCCGAGCGCACGAAGACCAGGAGCGCCGCGGGCGCCTCGTTCTGCGGAAATGCCTTCTGCTGCAATTCCATTGCCTGAATCGACTCATAATGCGAAGGCAGGAAGGCGGATTGATCGGTGGTCGATTTGAGTTTCGGCGCCGAGGCCACCACCGCGATAATGATGAGCAGCCAGAGACCGATCACCTTCCACGGGTTGTGAACGACGATCGCGCCCAATCGAGCGAACATGCGGGACAATTCCTTTCGGGAATCGGTACGAGACTCGGGAGCCGATGGCTCAGATATCGAGGTCCTCGGCCTGCGGGTACTGGGTCATATCGACCAGGGAGCGGTAGATCTTCGCCGGGATCCGTCCGGCCAGATCCGCAAAGGATTCGACGACTTCGACCGTGTAGTCGGCCCAGACCTGTTCGTTGATGTCGAATATGTCGCGCCAGTTCTTCCGCCAGTCCGTGATCCAGCTCATCGCCGCGAAGTCGGACCATTCGGATATCCGCCGATGCACCACGTACTTGCCCTTACGGCTCAGATAGACCTGGGTCAGCTCGACACCATCGGTCGTGTAGCTGCGCGCCTGGCCGAGCAGTTGCCCCTGGAAGCGCTGTTTGCGTCCGCCACCCGGGCCTACCTCGAGCAGGATTTCCTGGAACTCGCCCGACGCCGCCTCGGTGGCCTCACCCGACGCCGCCTCGGTGGCCTCACCCGGCGCCGCCTCGGTGGCTTCGCCCGGCTCCGCCTTGGTGACGTCGACGACGGCCGAGGATTCGGTGTCCGTAGGCGCATTGTGGTCGGTGGTCATAACTCCCCATTTCATAAATTAATGCGCACATGCGCATGCTGCTTCACCGACGGTTCCAGCCGGATACCGTCGTCGGTGGCTCTTGCTCTTTCGGCGATCGCGCCCTCGGTGATCCGCGAGAGCCGCCGAAGGGGTCAGATGTCGAGGTCTTCGATCTCGGCGTCGACCAGCTCGCGGTCGATATCAACCGCGCCCGCGGTCGAACCGTTTGGACGGGCGGATGTGTGCGAATCCGCGGCCATGACTACCTCATCTCATAAACGAATATGCAATTACGCATGGAATCAGCGCCAACGGACCCTGCTTCGGTCCGTTGCGACGAGTCGATCTGCTGTTTTCCGGTACCCCCGAGCGCACTCCGCGGTATCCCGTCGGGAATCACTATAAGTAGATGTATACGTATAACGCAAGCCCTAAGGTCGAGCGACCTCACCACCGGCCAAGGCGGGCCGTCTTTCCCGGTCCGCGCGACGCCGCCGCGCCACGCTGACCAGCAGCGCCAGGCCGATGCCGAGTCCGAGTCCGAGCGCCCCGGCCGCCGCGAAGCCCGCGGGGAAGCCGCCCGCATCGATGGCGACGCCGGCGAGTGAGCTGCCGATGCCATTGCCGAGAGTCATTGCGGCACCGTGCCAGCCGATCGCTTCACCGCGCCCACTCTCCGGAACGATTCGGCTCAGCTGGTCGACGGATGCGACAAGCGTCGGCGCGCAGAGTGCGCCCGCGATGAGCCCGGTCACGCCGAGCGATAGCGGTCCGACGGCGAAGCACATCGGAATGGTGATGGCGCCGAGCCCGGCGAGCAGGAGGTAGGTCGAGATCGGTCGATGCAGAGCGCCGTAGACGAGTCCGCCGACCAGCGAACCGAAACCCCATACGGCCATCACCACACCGAGCCATCGCTGCGCGCCGAACTCTCGAATGGCCGAGACGAAGGTCAACTCCGAACCCGCGAGCACCGCGATCGCCGCACTCGCACCGATACACAGCGCGACGAATTCGAGCCGGAACCACGCACGCCGCGGGACGGCGGCCGAGCGATCGTTGTCATCGGTGCGCAGCGGCGGATTGCGCACCCATACGAAAACGCCTGCCAGCACCAGCGCCATCTGCATTCCGAACAGCGTGAGCGTCGTCGACCAGGCCGTCGCGGCGGCAACGCCGAGCACCGGCCCGACCATGAAGGCCGTCTCCACCGACACCGATTCCAACGCCAGGGCGGGCTGCCGGTTCTCCTCGGTGGTCGCCGCGATCACGGCCTGGCGCACCACCGTGAAGATCGGAATATCGAACAGCCCCGCCAGCGCCGCGAGCACCAGTAGCGCCCCGTATCCGACGAACGGCGCGATCGACCAGCACACCGCCCCGACAATGATCGACGGCAGAATCGTGCGCCGCAGCCCGAACCGATCCAGCATCCGCCCGCGCCACGGACCACTCACCGCAATACACAGGGTGACAACCGAACTCAGCGCACCGGCCTGTGCGTACGACCCGTGCAGCGTCTGCACCACATGCAGCGCGAGCAGCACCGCCCCCGCGAAGAACGGTATGCGAACCATCACCCCCAGCAGCAGCACATTGCGCACCGCCGAGTTGGACAGGACCTCGCGATAGGACCGCATTCGATCGAGGGTGTCATGCCCACCCGCCCCCGCGCCACCAATTAATCCCATGATTCGGTCCTACCGAGACGTCATGGACGTATCCGGTCAATGCGCGACAAGGCCCGATCACCGCGCGGTTCGTCGCAGGTGCGCTCCTGCCGCCGTGGCGCTGTCGGCGTCGTATTCGGTCACGAATCCCTCACCCCACGAAGTAAAAGTCCAGCCGTGGTCGGGTGCAGGCGTTATCGGCGCCGCGCAGTTCGCTCATGAACGCGACACCCAACCGGCGACCGCCAGCCGGGCCAGCGCGGACTCACCAACGAGACGGACGACCCATCGCCCACATGACAACCTCGGCTGCGATATGAGTGACGAATGGTGAGCCGAGGCGGCTGCCCCTCGGCCACCAATGCACCTCAGGGCGCAGGTTCCCCGTGTTCGAGGTACGCCGTGCGACCGTCGACATAGGCGGAATGGGCCTGCCTCAGGCGACGGCCCAGCCTGGGAATGACGTACTCATCGACCTTATCGATGCGGACCCATTTCCACTCGTCGAGTTCGGTTGGCTGAAGTTCGATGGCGCGCTCATCCTCGCCCAGTTCGCCACAGTCGAATACATAGAGCGCCTTATCGCCTTCGCCCTGGTTCGGCGCCCAGTCGTGGACGAGCAATCGCTTCGGCACGCGGTCGATCCCGAGCTCCTCACGGACCTCGCGGCGGCACGTCGCGGTAGGCGCTTCACCCGGCTCTACATAGCCACCGGGTATATCCCAACCGTTGCCATAGGTCTTGTGCACCAACAGCACCTCGTCACCACGGACGAAAAGTGCCCCCGCCGCCATCCGCGCGCGCGCAAACCGATTGTCCCCGTCGACCATTGGATCACCTCACGATCTGCATTCGTTTGGCCAAGGCTTGCAATGCGAACGAAGGACTGCCGTGGACACTGCGCATCCACGTGAGTACGAGCTGTCGGCTCAGATAATGGTGGCGAACTTGTTCCGGTGCCGCCTGTTCGGCGTCGAGCACGGCGGTGATCGAATCCTGTTGGCGCCCGGCGAGATTGAATGCCCGAGCGAGTTCCAGCTGGTGACGGATCTGGCGCTCGATCGGCAATGCCGAGGTATCGAGGTTGGGACCGAGGCTCAGCGCGATCTGCACATCGCCCAATTCCATTGCGGTATTGACCCGGTGGATCGCGACATTGGTAGGGCCGAAGGCGGTCCACAAGTAGTTGTGGTCGCCACCCAACCGCGCTGCCGCCTGATCTGCCTCTGCCAGAAAGCCCTGGACTACATCTCGTCGATTATTGCGGGCTGCGGCCATCGAACCGACGAGCAGCAGCGTTCCGTACACGGACCACACATCCGGCCGACCGGCGCCGAGATGGGATTGCAGGTAGTCGGCTCCGGCTTCCACCAGGTTCACGGCCGGTTGTACCCGGCCCGTCGACATGACGGTGAAAGCGACTGTCCTGATCAACGATCCGATGATCGCCGGATCGTTGGCGCGCTGCGCGGCGGCAAGTCCGCGCTCGGCCGCATTCCAGGCCAGGTCTGTCTCGCCGAGTTTGGTCAGCACCGACGCGGCGACCTGATAACCCAGCGCCAATACTCGATTGCTCGGTCCATCCGCATTGGATTGCACCATCAACAGCGCCGTGGACAACAGCGCGGGCAGTCGCCCGGCGGCGTAGCCGAACTTCGAGGCCTGGTAGGCGGCGAATACCTCGCTCAGATCCCGTTCGAGCTCCGGGAGCTGGAACGATCGAGATCTGCTCGTCGACGGTGACGGCGTGCGCATCAGGTGGCTGTAGTCCATCAATGTGGCGCGCAGTGCTGGGATGGTGGAAACCCCGCTTTCACTGGTCCAGTCCAGCAGCGTCGGCTCACCGATCAGATCACCTAGCGAAACATCGAGGGCGTCGGCGAGCAGACGGATAACCGATAGCCGGTCCAACGGGATCCGGTTGTTCTCGACCTTGCTCATCCAGTCGTCGGTGCGTCCGACGAGCCCGGCGAGAGCTTCTTGGGATATGCCTCGGCGGCGGCGATACCAAGCCACCCGTTCCCCGATGGTGAGATTCTGCGTCATTCCGCGCACAGGCCGATTTCCACCTCAATTGGAAAGGATCCCGGAAGGAAATTCCGGGCGAAAACTCGAACAAGGCTCAGGCTACTGCTAAGCCAACGACATCACTGCCAGATGAGACGGGATTACCGTGAACATCGAAGAGGTTCGGACCGTGCTCGATTGGGTCGCGTACTACCGCCAGCAATTTCACCTGCCCGCCGAAGAACGCGGCGGCTATGTCATGCTGCCGGTGACGAACGCGGTGGGAATCGTTCATGTGCCGAAGCTATTCGCCGAGAAGCTGCTGGCCGCACTTCGCCAGCAGGGCAACCCCGGTCCGCTCCTGGCCCGGCAGATCCGCTGGACGTTCATCGCAGCCGTCGACTACTCCCCCGGCTATCGAGTGCTGGACCTGCTCTCCCGCAACGACATCCATGTTCCGATCGTCGGCAGTGCGCTGATGATCCCGACCGGTCTCGGCAGGCACACCCGGGAGGGCGCCTACTGGATCAACCCGCCCGAGCGAGATCAGCGTCTGCCCCCGTTGTCGACGGTTATCACCACCGCGCTCGCATTGAGACCGATAAAAGGGAACCACCGGCAACGCGAAACGATCTGACTCGGAACAAATAAAAAGGACCGCCCCACCGGAAATACTCCGGGGGACGGCCCTTTTCAGAGCTGTCGTTTCGAGCGACCCGCAAAGCGGGCGCTAGAAACTACTTGGCCTTCTCCAGGACCTCGACCAGACGCCAGTGCTTGGTGGCCGACAGCGGACGGGTCTCCATCAGCTGAACGCGGTCGCCGACACCGGCGATCTCGTTCTCGTCATGCGCCTTCACCTTGGTGGTGGAGCGAATGATCTTGCCGTAGAGCTTGTGCCGCGTGCGGTCTTCCAGCTCGACCACGATGGTCTTGTTCATCTTGTCCGAGACCACGTAGCCGATGCGGACCTTGCGGGTGCCGCGCTTTTCCTGTGTCACGTTCTCTTCACTCATGCCGCATCTCCCTTGCCAGCGGGTGCCGAGGCCAGGCCGAGCTCACGCTCACGCATGACCGTGTAGATGCGCGCGATCTCGTGACGCACGACGCGCAGGCGACGGTTGTTGTCCAACTGACCCGTCGCCATCTGGAAGCGCAGATTGAACAGCTCTTCCTTCGACTCGCGCAGGCGGGCGACGAGCTCCTCTTCGTTGAGCTCGCGGAGCTCTGCGGCCGGTGTACCGGTAGCCATCAGAACTGCTCCTCCCTGGTCACGATCCTGCACTTCATGGGGAGCTTGTGCATCGCGCGGCGCAGGGCCTCACGAGCGGTCTCCTCGTTGGGGTAACTCATTTCGAACATCACGCGTCCGGGCTTGACGTTCGCGACCCACCACTCCGGCGAACCCTTACCGGAACCCATGCGGGTTTCGGCCGGCTTCTTGGTGAGCGGGCGATCCGGGTAGATGTTGATCCAGATCTTGCCGCCACGCTTGATGTGGCGGGTCATCGCGATACGCGCGGACTCGATCTGCCGGTTGGTGACGTAGGCGGGCTCGAGAGCCTGGATGCCGTATTCGCCGAACGCGACCGAAGTGCCGCCCTTGGCCATGCCGCTGCGGCCCGGGTGATGCTGCTTCCGGTGCTTGACCTTCCGTGGCATCAGCATGCGTCAGCCCTCCTGTGTTTCTGCCGGGGCGTCGGCAACCGCAGTGGCAGCGCCGGCACGCCCGGCCTCAGTGCTGGTCGCGGTGGTACCCGAGGAACCGGACCGACGCGGGCGGCTCGGCCGCTCACGACGCTCGCGGCGGTCACCAGCGGCGGGCGCGGCCGCGGCCGTGACCTCACGCTTGCCACCGACGATGTCGCCCTTGTAGATCCAGACCTTCACGCCGATGCGACCGAAGGTGGTCTTGGCCTCGTAGAGGCCGTAGTCGATGTCCGCGCGCAGCGTGTGCAGCGGAACCCGACCCTCGCGGTAGAACTCCGAGCGCGACATTTCGGCGCCGCCGAGGCGGCCCGAGCACTGCACCCGGATGCCCTTGACGTTCGGCGAACGCATGGCCGACTGGATGGCCTTGCGCATCGCGCGACGGAACGCCACACGGTTCGACAGCTGCTCGGCGACACCCTGGGCGACGAGCTGCGCATCCGACTCGGGGTTCTTGACCTCGAGGATGTTCAGCTGCACCTGCTTGCCGGTGAGCTTCTCCAGCTCGGCGCGGATGCGGTCGGCCTCGGCGCCGCGGCGGCCGATGACGATACCGGGACGCGCGGTGTGGATGTCGACGCGAACCCGGTCACGGGTGCGCTCGATCTCCACCTTGGAGATGCCCGCCCGCTCCATGCCAGTGGCCAGGAGCTTGCGGATGGCGACGTCTTCCTTCACGTAGTCCGCGTACTGCTTGTCCGCGTACCAACGCGACTTCCAGTCGGTGGTGATACCGAGGCGGAAGCCATGGGGGTTGATCTTCTGTCCCATTTACTTTGCCCCTCCCTTCCGGCGGCTGCGAGCAGCACCGGCGGTGGGCACGCTCTCGACCTCGATGGTGATGTGGCTGGTGCGCTTGCGAATCCGGAACGCGCGGCCCTGGGCCCGCGGCTGGAAGCGCTTCATGGTCGCGCCCTCGTCGACGTAGGCGGTCGAGATGACCAGCGTGGCCGGGTTCAGGCCGAGGTTGTTCTCGGCGTTGGCCGCGGCGCTGGCGACGACCTTGGCGACCGGCTCGCTCGCGGCCTGCGGCGCGAACTTCAGGATCGCAAGGGCGTCCTCGACCCGCTTGCCGCGGACCAGGTCCACGACACGGCGAGCCTTCATCGGGGTGACGCGAACGTGCTTCGCCGTCGCCCGGGCAGTCGGGTTCTGAGTCTCAGTGGTCATCGCCGCTTGCTCTTCCGGTCTTCCTTGACGTGGCTCTTGAACGTCCTGGTGGGCGCGAACTCACCCAGCTTGTGGCCGACCATGGACTCCGACACGAACACCGGCACATGCTTGCGGCCGTCATGGACGGCGAAGGTGTGACCGATGAAATCGGGGATGATGGTCGAACGACGGGACCAGGTCTTGATGACCTGCTTGCTGCCCTTCTCGTTCTGCACGTCCACCTTCGCGAGGAGGTGGTCGTCGACGAACGGGCCCTTCTTGAGGCTGCGTGGCATTTCTTACCTCCTCCTTCAGCGCTTCTTGCCGGTCTTGCGACGGCGGACGATGAGCTTGTCGCTCGGACGGTTGGGCTTGCGGGTGCGGCCTTCCGGCTGACCCCACGGCGAGACCGGGTGGCGACCACCGGAGGTCTTGCCCTCACCACCACCATGCGGGTGGTCGACCGGGTTCATGACGACACCACGGACCGTGGGACGGCGACCCTTCCAGCGCATACGACCGGCCTTGCCCCAGTTGATGTTCGACTGTTCGGCATTGCCGACCTCGCCGACGGTGGCGCGGCAGCGCACGTCGACGCGGCGGATTTCACCGGAGGGCATACGCAGCGTGGCGTAGGGGCCTTCCTTACCGAGCAGCTGGATGCTCATGCCAGCGGCACGAGCCATCTTCGCGCCGCCGCCCGGACGCAGCTCCACATTGTGGATCGTGGTACCGGTCGGGATATTGCGCAGCGGCAGGTTGTTACCCGGCTTGATGTCGGCCGTCGGGCCGGACTCGATCGGGGTGCCCTGCTGGATACCCTTCGGCGCGATGATGTAGCGCTTCTCGCCGTCCACGTAGTGCAGCAGCGCGATGTTGGCGGTGCGGTTCGGGTCGTACTCGATGTGCGCGACCTTGGCCGGGATGCCGTCCTTGTCCAGGCGACGGAAGTCGATCAGACGGTAGGCACGCTTGTGGCCGCCACCGCGGTGACGGGTGGTGATGCGACCGTGCGCGTTGCGGCCACCCTTGCTGTGCAGCGGGCGGATCAGCGACTTCTCGGGGGTCGACCGAGTGATCTCAGCGAAGTCCGAGACGCTGGAGCCACGACGGCCCGGCGTAGTCGGCTTGTATTTACGGATTGCCATGAGTTCTTCTCTGCTTTCTGGAATCCCAGGCGCTTACGCGACCGGGCCTCCGAAGATCTCGATGGGCTTGCTGTCGGCCGAGATGGTCACGAGCGCGCGCTTGGTGTCCTTGCGCTTGCCGTAACCGAAGCGGGTCCGCTTGCGCTTGCCCTGACGGTTGGCGGTGTTGACGCTGGTCACCTTCACGCCGAAGACCTTCTCGACGGCGATCTTGATCTGCGTCTTGTTGGAATCCGGGTGCACGATGAAGGTGTAGGTGCCTTCCTCGATCAGTCCGTAGGACTTCTCCGAGATGACCGGCGCCAGCAGAATGTCGCGGGGGTCGGCGATCGTGGTCACTTGCTCTCCTCCTGTGCGGATTCGGCGGGGCCGTGCACGAAGGCGTTCAAGGCCTCGACGCTGAACACCACTTCGTCGCTCTCGAGCACGTCGTAGGTGTTGAGCTGATCCGGCGCGATCGGGTGCACGAACTCCAGGTTCTGCACGCTCTTCCAGGCCGCGATGTCCTCACGTCCGAGGACGAGGAGGAACTTCTTCCGATCCGACAGCTCGGACAGGAAGGACTTCGCGGTCTTGGTCGACGGGGTCTGCCCCGAGACCAGCTCGCTGATCACGTGGATGCGCTCGTTGCGCGCACGATCCGAGAGAGCTCCGCGCAGTGCGGCGCGGATCATCTTCTTGGGGGTGCGCTGGCTGTAGTCACGCGGCTGCGGACCGTGCACGGTGCCACCGCCGGTGAACTGCGGCGCGCGGGTCGAACCCTGACGGGCGCGGCCGGTGCCCTTCTGGCGGTACGGCTTCTTGCCACCACCGCGGACTTCACCGCGGGTCTTGGTGGAATGGGTGCCCTGGCGAGCAGCGGCGAGCTGCGCGATGACCACCTGGTGCATCAGCGAGATGTTCGCGGTCGCGTCGAAGATCTCCGAGGGGAGTTCGACGGTGCCATTGGTCTTGCCACCCAGTTCTTTGACCGGAAGCGTCAGGTTGGTCTTCTTCTCAACGCTGGTCATGCGTGTGCACCACCCTTCACGGCGCTCTTGACGACGACGACGTTGCCGCGGCGACCCGGGATCGCTCCCTTGATCAGCAGCAGGCCGTTCTCGACGTCCACCTTGTGAACCGACAGGTTCTGCGTGGTGACGCGGTCATTGCCCATCCGGCCCGACATGCGCATGCCCTTGAACACGCGGCCGGGGGTGGCGCAGCCACCGATGGAACCCGGGCGACGGTGCACGGCCTGCGCACCGTGCGAGGCGCCCTGACCGGCGAAGCCGTGACGCTTCATGGTGCCGGCGAAGCCCTTGCCCTTGCTGGTGCCGGTGACGTCGACGTAGGCGCCCTCTTCGAAGACATCGGCGTTGATCTCCTGGCCGACCTCGAAGGTGGAGGCATCCGCGACCCGGATCTCGGCGACATGGCGGCGCGGGGTGACACCGGCCTTGGTGAACTGGCCGGAGACCGGCTTGTTCACCTTGCGCGGGTCGATGGCGCCGAAAGCGACCTGGACGGCGCTGTAGCCGTCGCGCTCCACGGTGCGGATCTGGGTAACGACGTTCGGTCCGGCCTTGATGACGGTCACGGGGACGACGCGGTTCTTGTCGTCGAACACCTGGGTCATGCCGAGCTTGGTGCCCAGGATGCCCGCCGCGGGCCTGTTCTTGTTATCAGTCATGATTCGAGTCCCCGTCACTGAATGTTGACGTCGACGCTGGCCGGGAGATCGATGCGCATCAGGGCATCAACCGTCTTCGGCGTCGGGTCGAGGATGTCGATCAGCCGCTTGTGCGTCCGCATCTCGAAGTGCTCGCGCGAGTCCTTGTACTTGTGCGGCGAACGGATGACGCAGTACACGTTCTTTTCGGTCGGCAACGGCACCGGCCCGACCACACGGGCCCCGGTGCGGGTCACCGTCTCCACGATCTTGCGCGCGGACGCGTCGATCGCTTCGTGGTCATAGGCCTTGAGCCTGATGCGGATCTTCTGTCCCGCCACGCTAAGTGTCCTTTTCTCCGCTTATCGTTCGTGGTCCGGAAGCCGGCTTCCGTACCACCTTCAATTGCACAGCCCGAACACACGAAGACGTCCCAGCCCGAGTGGGTCAGGCCCGGAAGAGGCAGCCTGCGTAACGCAGGGCCCCCGCTCGGGCAGATCCAACACAGTGAGACCCCGACCGGGCACGCCGCCCGGCTCCGCCGGTTGACGTGCGACAGTCTCGCCGCTGTTCATCTGTCATGGTTCTCCGGTCCACGCGGTCGGGCGTGTCGCCCATCCGCTCATTCCTCGGCTCCGGTTCGAAACTTCACCTGGCCTGGAACGTTGTCCCGGACGTACCCGCACTGGAAGCCAGCGAGGTACACGATTGGGTGTTGCTCGCCTCGCCACCCGCCACAGCCGCGGAACGGCATGACCTGGTGCAAGGCAACCCGAACAGTATGCCCGACGCCGTTGACGACATCAAATCCGCCCCCACCCCTCGACTCGCCACCAGGTCAGGGCACGAATCCCGGGCGCGCCCCCGGTTGCGAGGCGGTGGGCGATCACGCTCGAACGCACCTGAGCCACCGGGAGCGAACAGCCACCGGCGGGTGCGGCAAAAGTATGTCACGCTCCTACCGAAGCTTAACTTACTTTTGAGTAAGATAAGGGTATGACGAAGCAGACCGCGACCCATCGCATCTGGACGAAGCTGCCGGACAACCGGCTGGGGCACACCCTGTTCTCGCTGGGCATGGTGGCCCGAGTGCCCTATTTCGGCACGGTGCTGCCGAGCGTTGTCCGACTGGAACCCGGCCTCTGCGAGGTGACCTCGCCCAAGTGGTTCGGCATCCACAACCATCTGGGCACCTATCACGCGATCGCGGCATGCAATCTGGCCGAGGTGGCAATGGGAATGCTGAGCGAGGCGACGGTGCCCGATACCCATCGCTGGATCCCCAAGGCCATGAATGTGCAGTACCTGGCCAAGGCCGAGACCGGGCTGCGCGCGGTGGCGAAGCTGGCCGAGTTGCCCGACTTCACCGAGATCACCGAGGGCCGCGAACTGGTCGTACCGGTATCCATTTACGACAAGCACGGTCTCGAGGTCGTACACGCCGATATCACCACCTGGGTCACGCCCAAGTAGGCAATGCCCTCGCCCGGTCTCGAACCGGCGAGCGGCACCGCCGCCCCGCCCCGGGAGCTCGCGGGCCAGGGGGCGGTGTTGCGGGCGCACGGGCGGTGCGATTTGAATGCGAACCATGAGTGACAGCGCGGTCCGGGAATTCGACCTCTGTGTGGTCGGGCTCGGGCCGACCGGACGGGCGCTGGCGCATCGGGCGATGCGGGCCGGCTGTACCGTGGCGGCCGTCGATCCGCGGCCCGACCGGCTCTGGCCGCCCACCTTCTCCTGCTGGATCGATGAGCTGCCGGAGTGGCTGCCGCCCAGCGCCATTGCCGCGCGTATTCCGCGGCCGACGGTCTGGACCGTGTCCGAGCATCGCATCGACCGGCCCTACTGTGTGCTGTCGAAAACCGGTCTGCGCGATGCGCTTGCACTCGACGAGGCCAGCGTGTTCGCCGGTCGGGCCACGCGCGTGGATGCCAATGAGGTGGAGCTCGCCGACGGCACGATCCTCAGAGCGGAAACGGTTTTCGATACCCGCGGACTGCCCGCGCTCGGACAGCGCCGAGCCGCGAGCGCGCACGGCATCTTCGTCGACGCGGAGACCGCGGCGCCGATGATCACCGAAGGTGAAGGGCTGCTGCTGGATTGGCGTCCGCAGAACGGCGCGGGTCCGGACGAACCGCCGTCGTTCCTCTATGCCGTCCCGCTCGGCGATGGCACGGTGATCTTCGAGGAGACCAGCCTCGGCCTGCGCGGCGGTATGCCGCAACACGAATTGCGCAGGCGCACCCTGAACCGCCTTGCCGCACACGGCATCCGACTCACCGGCACGCAGCCGACCGAGGCCGCACATTACCCAATCGACCAGCCACCGCCGAAAAGGGGTACCGCCCAGGCGATTCCGTTCGGCTCCCGCGGCGGCATGATGCATCCTTGCACGGGCTACAGCGTCGCCGGTTCGCTTGCCCTCGTCGACACCGCCGTCGCGGCCCTGCGGCAAGGCCGCGACCCGATCGTCGAACTCTGGCCGTGGCGGGCGCGGCTGGTGTACTGGATGCGCATGCGCGGCCTCTGGGGCCTGGGCCGCCTGACCACCGAACAGTCCACCGCCATGTTCGACACCTTCTTCAGCGCCACCCCACGCGGCCAACGCGCCCTACTCTCGGCCCACGACGACTACACCTCCCTCGGCGCCGTCCTCTTCAACACCGTCGCCCACACCTGGCCCTTCCGCTGGCGCTACGACCTGGTCGGCTGGACCAACCGAAACCGCTGGCTGAACTACGATTTCGCAGAGCCACTCGAGCGCATCTCGCGACGCACAGAATGACGCCCCGATCATTCGAAATATCTGCGCCTCAACGAAAATCGACGGTTTCCAGCGTGAACGAGAAGGGGTCGGGAAGTTCGAGTGGCTTCCCGAAGGGAACTCTGATCTCCGAGCGGTAGTCGATCAGGTCCGCCTCGCCGCCGGGTTCACCGAGGAGAGTGATCGTCTGCTGCTGCCGATCGATGAGTAGATAGAGCGGCACCGCTCCGCGGGCATAGCAGTATCGCTTGGTCTTGCGATCCCAATCCGGTTTCGAGCTGGTGACCTCGACGACCATGACGACCTTGCCGACCGACATCCATGAGGGCTCGTCGATGAATGCACCGTCGGGGACGAATACGCCGTCGGGAATCAAATGGTTTTTCGGGCAGAGTCCGCCACGGTCCAGCGACAACCCCTTATGGCCGGAGAAGGAAAACTCCGTTGCGGACTGCCGGTACACCTGCCGAATCAGCGTGGAGATGTTCTGCTCGTGATTACCGTCCGGCGGTGGTGTCACGATGATGTCCCCCTCGATCAGCTCGGCCCGGAATCCTTCCGGAGTCTCCAGCGCGTGGAAGCCCTCCAACAGCACATCTGCTGGATCCCTCTGCGGCTCATGCGCCTTGGCTGCGGTCACTGCTGACACCTCCTCCGCTCGTGCCCTCAGCATACGGGTCGCCTATGACAAGTGCGTCCGATCGATAGCCTGGTCGGATGCCCTGTTTCGAAGGCGCCGCAGAGAACACTCGGCCCGGTCGGCGCAGCCGCGCCGACCGGGCCGAGTTCGTCAGGCGCCGGTTTCGGCGGCGCGTTGGTAGCCGCGGATGGCGGGGTAGGCGAACACGATGGTGAGGCCTAGTACCCAGGCGACGGTTTTGAGGAGGGGTTCGGCTACCGAACCGCCGTAGGACAGACCCTTCATGGCATCGATGGCACAGCTCATCGGCTGGTTGGCGACCACGTCCTGCAGCCAGATCGGGTAGGCGAAGACCGGTACGAAGCCGCTGTTGAAGAACAGCAGCAGGGTGTTGAAGATGCCGATCAGGCTGACGAGCATGACACCCTCGGTAATGGTCGCCAGCGCGGTGACGAGCACGGCGAAACCCACGCCGAACAGCACCGGAATGCCGATCAGCGCGATGGCCGCGAGCGGGCCCTGGCCGAACCGGAAGCCAAGGGTGAGGCCGACCGCGATCACGAACAGGGTGGTGACCAGGACGCGGACCGCCTCGGCAAAGAGCCTGCCGGTCAGTCCGGCCGCCCGGTGCACCGGCATGGTCCAGAAGCGCCCGAGCAGTCCGGTGAACTTCTCGCCCTTGAATCCCAGCGCACTGACCACCGCACCCGACATCGCGGCGACCAGCGTGATCAGCGCGACCTGCCCGTAGACGCTCGGCATGCCGGTGGCCGCGGTGATCGAATTGCCGAGCACGATGCGGAACATCAACAGCGTCAGTGCCGGGTAGACCAGCGTCTGGATGGTGGTCGCCGGATCGCGCGCCCACACCAGCAGCAGTCGCTTGCACTGGATCAGGCTGTGCGCGACCCAGGTGGACAGCGCACGTTCGGACGGCGGGGTGACCCGCGGCAGCACCTGGAACCCGTCGATCTCGGTGCGCTGCACAGTCTCGACAGAACTCATGACCGCCTCACGCTCGCCCAGATCGCCAACGGGGTGAAGACGATCGCCGCACCACCCAACCAGACCAGTGGCACCCACAGCACGTCCCAGCTCACCCCGCCATGGGCCATATCGCGCAGCGCGAAGGAGAACTGGGAAATCGGCTGATTGCGCACGAACGGCCGGATCCACATCGGGAAGCTGCGCTCCGGGACGAATCCGCACGAGAGCATGCCGAAGATCAAGGTGGGCAATGTCAATGCCTGGCTCAGCGATTCCGGACTCTTGGTCAGACTGCCGAGCGCATCCGCGCCGAGTGCGAGCACGGTACCGACCGCGATCGAGAACACGCAGAACAGCACGGCCTGACCGGCACCGGCGATGAATCGGAAGCCGATCATGTAGCCGAAGATGATCGCCGCGGTCAGCGCGGTCAGCGAACGGACCAACCCGGCCGCGATGCGCGCGCTCAAGGGCACCGTGGCGCCGATCGGCATCGTCTGTAGTCGGGTACTCAGACCGGTCAGCGCCTCGTAGGCGGCCAGCTGCGCATTCGACATCATGGTGAAGGCCATGGTCTGCAGCACGATGATCGGCATGACGAACTGGGCGTAGTCGATGCCCTGGAACTTCATCACGTACCGCAGCGGCAGATAGAAACCGAGGGTGAAGACCAGCGGGGTGATCATTGCGACGATCAGCTCGCCCTTGGTGGCCATGGTTCGGACGATGCGTCCGGTCAGCGCCCGCCACTGCGCGAAGGCGGACAGTCGGGCCGCGGGCAGCTCGGCGAAGAGCAGCGCCGTTTCGGGCTGCTCAACGATTGCGGAACTCACTAGTGGCCGCCCGAATGGCCGGTGATGGACAGGAATACATCATCGAGCGAGGGCCGCCGCAGCGCGATATCGGCCAGCTGGATCTCGGCGGCATCGAGCCTGCGCAACGCCTCGGAGAGGGTGGCAGCACCATCGGGCGCCGGAATGGAAAGCCGGTCCCCGCCATCGATATCGGCGAGCACCGCGGCGGGCACCAGATCACCGAGCGCGGCGGCGGCCTTGCCGAGCTGGGTCGGATCCAGCGGCACCACCTCGCAGTAGCTGCCGCCGGTCTTCTCCTTGAGCTCGTCGGCGGTGCCCTCGGCGATCACCGTGCCCTTATCGATGACGATGATGTTGTCGCTGAGCACATCGGCTTCCTCGAGGTACTGCGTGGTGAGCAGCACCGTGATGCCCTGATCCTTGAGCGCGGTCACCAGATCCCACACGCCCTGGCGGCTGCGCGGGTCCAGGCCGGTGGTCGGCTCGTCGAGGAACACCACCTCGGGGCGCACCACCAGGCCGCAGGCGATATCGACACGACGACGCATGCCGCCCGAATAATTGCGCACCGCACGACGGCCCGCACTCACCAGGTCGAATTCCTCGAGCAGGGTGTCGGCGCGCTTGCGGGCGGCGGATTTGCCGAGGCCCATCAGGCGGCCGAACAGCTCCAGGTTCTCGCGGCCGGAGAGGTTCTCATCGAGTGCGGCGTACTGGCCGGTCATCATGATCGAGCGCCGCACGCCCGCCGGATCCTTCTGCACATCGTGGCCCGCGACGATGGCAGTGCCGGAGTCCGGGCGCAGCAGGGTGGACAGCACCTTGACCATCGTGGTCTTACCCGCGCCGTTCGGCCCGAGGATGCCGAGCACACTGGCCCGCTCGGCGGTAAAACTGATGCCCTGCAACGCATGCACATCGCCGAATGACTTTCGGACGTCGGCAACGACGACCGCGGCCTCACCACCTTCGAGTGGTGGGTCGCTCGCGTGCGAATCCGATTTGTTCAAGCTCGGCATCAACTCTCCACTGTGTCTGATCGGCGGCGGTCGCTAGGCGTTAGGCATGAATACGTCCCGGTTGGTGATCCCTGCCGCCAGGCGTGATGTTACCGGCCCGCGCATTCCTATATGCCCGAGCGCGACATACCCACCGGTCCGAAACCTAAGTGTGTCCTTGATCACATTTGCAGTGGCCGATCCGCCGCGGCCGGGATCGTCGCTGGTCGCGGCGGTCAAGGGCAGCGCAGGGGCGGCAGGAGCGCCTTGTCGGGCCGTCGCGGCAACCATAGTCTGCTAGGCGGGGGAACACGCACTCACTCGTTGCGGCAGCACTGCTTCGCCTAGCGCTCGGCGGTCTGCGGCGGATCGACCCTGCGAGAGGTGACCATGGCCGAGACCGCGCAGCCGAGACTGGCAGCGCATACGGGAGGATCGGGCCGACCGAACGTGCTGACGTCCTATGACCCGCGCACCGGCGAAATCGTCGGCAACTACGCCGTAATGGGCGCCGGTGAACTCAACCGCACCGTGCGCGCCGCACGCTCCGCCGAAAAGTGGTGGGCGGAACTGGGATTCAGCGCTCGCAAACGCTGGCTACTGGACTGGAAGCGCAGTATCGCCAGGCGCGCAGGCGAATTGGTGGAGATCCTGTGCGAGGAAACCGGAAAACCGGAGGCGGACGCGGCAATCGAGGTGATGCTCGCCGTCGAGAATCTGGATTGGGCGGCCCGCAATGCCGCCCGGGTACTGGATCGGCGCAAGCTCGGATCGACCTGGCTGAGCCGCAATCAGCACGCCTCTGTCGGCTATCTGCCCCTCGGCGTCGTCGGCGTGCTCGGACCGTGGAACAACCCGGTGTCCACCCCGATGGGTTCGATCGCCTACGCAATGGCCGCGGGCAATGCCGTGGTGTTCAAACCCGATGAACTCACCACCGGCGTCGGGGTCTGGCTGGCCGACAGCTGGAACAAGCTGGCGCCGAATCAGCCTGTGCTGCAAGTGGTCACCGGCGATCACGCCACCACCGCGGCGCTGTGTCGCGGCAAGGTGGACAAAATCGCCTACGCCGGTTCGGATGCGGGCGCGCGGGAGGTGATCTCGCTGTGCGCGCAGACCATGACTCCGGTGGTGGTCGAGCGTAATGGCAAGGGCACCATGGTGGTTCACGTCGACGCCAAACTCGACGAGGCCGCGGAGGCCGCGGTCTTCGGCGCGATGGCCAATGCGGGCCAGAACTCGACCGGTATCCAGCGGGCCTATGTCGCCAACTCCGTCTACGACCGATTCCTGGAACTGGTGGTCGAACAGGCGCGGCGACTGCGCCCCGGTGCGGATAGGCGCGCCTCCTACGGCCCGATGATTCTGGAATCACAGGTCGACGTGGTGCGCAGGCAGGTGCGCGATGCGCTGGCCAGGGGCGGGCGCGCGGTGGTCGGCGGACTGGACTCGATACGCGAGCCCTATATCGAACCGATCGTGCTCGCCGAGGTGCCGGAGGAGAGCGTCGCGATCACCGGCGAGGGCATCGGGCCGGTGCTGATCGTCAACAAGGTCGCGAATATGGACGAGGCGGCGCGGCGCATCAACGCGGTCGGCAATGGTGTCGCGGTGTCGGTGTTCACCCGCGATGTGCACGGCATCGAATCCTTCGCCGAACAGCTGCGGGTCGGCGTTGTGACCATCAATTCTTCGACCACGTACGCCGGGATCCCCGCGTTGCCATTCGGTGGCGTCGGCGAATACGGGCAGGGACACCATCACGGCGACCAGGGACTGCGCGAGTTCAGCCGGACGCTGGCCATCGCCCGCAAGCGCTACCGCGCCCCGGTGAACCTGTCCACCTTCGATCGGCATCCCCGCCATCTGCGCACGGCGAAGACCATCTTCCGAGTGCGCCACGGACGGTAGAGCTGGGACGGAGCGAGTCTTACGAGCGAGGTTCGGCCGTCCCGCGTCCGAGCAGCACGGCTTCCATCAGGGCGCGCACGCGTGCGATCTGCTCGGGCCGGGAGTCGAATTTGGTCAACCGGCCGACGTCGATCACCTGACCGAGCGCGGCGTGCACGCGGAAACGCGCCTCGACCTGATCGCCGTCGAGCAGGTTGGCCCACTCCAGCACATTCTGGCGCTGGATGGCGCGCAGCTTGTGCTGTTCGGCCGGCGGCAGATTGCTGAATTCGGCGTAGTAGACCGGCATGATCTCCGGCATCGAGAAGGTGAGCCGGGCGTAGCGGTCGGCGATGCGCCGGACCGCATCGGGGCGGCTGGTCGCCTCGGCCAGCGCCTCGGTGATCGCGATGGCCACCCGGTCACCGGTGCGATGGAAGGCGGCGGCGAGCAGATCGGCCTTGCTGGTGAAGTACCGGTAGACGCTGGAGGCATTGATGCCGACGGCCGCACCGATCTCCTCGATGCTGGCCTCGTGATAACCCTGGCGACCGAAGATCCGGATCGCCTCGGTGAGCAACTGTTCGCGTTTCGAGGTGATCGGCAGGCCGCGGGCGGCCGGTCCGGGATCGGGTTCGGTCGGCGCGGGCGGCAGCTCGGCGCGCAGGATCGACCAGCACATCTCGCGCAGCAGTGGCAGCAGTCGGGCGGTGGCCAGCGCGGTGCGATGCGAGGAGATGCTGGCGATGGCGCTGAGCACCCCGGCGGCCAGCATCGCCACATCGGCGGGCGGCGCGGTGGGGCGCAGCTGTCCGATCGGCTCGGCCAGCAGCGCGTTGAGCGCGTCGTAGACCTTCCTGATCCGGGCCCGGTCCTCGGCCTCCAGATAGCGCCGCTCCCAGCGGTACAGCCCGGCCTCGCGGCGGATGTCGATGGTGTGGTCACTGAGCGCCTTGATCAGCGCATCGAGCCTGGCCTCCGGCGCCAGGGTCGGATCGTCCGCGCCGCGCGCGACCTTCAGCAGGTGCAGTGCGCCTTCCTCGGCGGCCGCGACCAGCAACGCGTACTTGTTCGCGAAATGGCGATACAGCGCGGGCCCCGAGATACCGACCTCGGCGGCGATCTCGTCGACGCCGACCGGGTAGTACCCGCGCTCGCTGAACGCGCGCGCGGCGGCCCGGATGATCTGGACCTTGCGATCCTTCGGGCGACGCCGGACCGATGGGGCGGGTTCGGCGGCCGCCCGGGTCCCACCCGCATCGGCGCGCGCGGGATCGGGGTTGTTTCGAGCGACCCGAAAGCGATCGCCAGCGATGTCGACCTCGCTGCGATCCGCGACCATGAAACTCTCCGTTCTGCGACGGCGCCGCCGGTTGACAGCGCCCGACAAATCATCCTAAGTTAACCACAATTCGCAAAGTTAACCACCATTCATGGCCAGCCGCAGCGATTGCGGGTCGCTGGAAAAACCCAGCGCCCGCCGAATTCCAGACCAGGAGCAGCACATGAGCAACCCCGATTCCGCGACCACCACCGCGGGCTTCAGCGCCGTCCACGACGGCAAGGTGCTGCGGGTCACGATCACCAAGCCGAAGCGGAAGAACGCCATCGACTACGACACGATGGTCGCCCTCGGTGACACCTTCCTGGCCGCCGCCACGGACCGTTCGGTTCGGGTGATCGTACTGACCGGTGCGGGCGGCGATTTCTGCACGGGAGCCGATCTTGCCGCAACCGCGTCGGAAGCGCAGCGCGGCATATCGTCAGACATGGTGATGGATGCGGCCAACCGCCTCGTGAAAGCCATTGTGGACGCCCCGATTCCGGTCATCGCCCGGATCAAGGGCGCAGCCGCCGGTGTCGGTGTCGGCCTCGCGCTCGCCGCCGATCTGGTCTATGCCGCCGAGGACTCCTACCTGCTGCTCGCCTTCGTCAATATCGGCCTGATGCCCGACGGCGGCGCGGCCACCATGGTCGCGGCGGCGGCCGGACGCGCGCTGGCCGCGGAGATGGCACTGCTCGGCGAGCGGCTGCCCGCCCCGGCGGCCAAGGCGGCCGGAATGTTCACCGCCGTGGCCGCCGAGGACGAACTCGACGCCTTGGTCGAGGCGGCGGCCGCCAAGATCGCCGCGGGTCCGCGCCGCGCGCTCGAACTCACCAAGAAGGCACTCAACGCCGCGACCCTGTCAGCACTGGACGCCTCGCTCGCTGCCGAAAAGTCCGGCCAGAGCGAACTGCTCCGGTCCCCCGACTTCGCCGAAGGCGCGACCGCCATGCTCACCAAGCGCAAGCCGGTCTTCGCGGACTGACCGCGCCGACCAGTTCGACAGGGCTCGATAAGGCAGGCAAGTGATCCCGGGCACACCTGCGCCCGAACAAGCGACTATGTTGATCCGCTATGACTTACCTGGTTACCGGAGCAACTGGGTTTATCGGTCGGTTTCTTGTCCCCGAGCTGCTGAAACGCAAGGGGGATATTCATGTGCTGGTACGGCCGGGCATCGATTCGGCGGACCGGTACACCTGCTGTGCCCAGGAGTGGATGGGTGAGGATCGGGTACGGCCGGTGCGCGGGGATCTCGGCGCGCCTCGGCTCGGCATCGATCCCGGCTGGCTCGCCGAGCACCGGGGCTCGATCGACCATATCTTCCATCTGGCGTCCAGCTATGACCTCACCGAGCGGGGCGGCGGCACCCGCAATGTCATCGATGTCGCCGAGGAGCTGAAAGCCGGACTGCTGCACCATATCTCGACGGTGGATGTGGCGGGCGGATTCGAGGGCCTGTTCACCGAGGACATGTTCGACGTGGGCCAGGTGCTGACCTCGCCGATGCAGCGGGCCGAATTCGAGGCCGAGCGGATCGTGCGCGAGTCCGGGATCGGCTGGCGCATCTATCGGCCCTCGATCGTGATCGGACATTCGCGCACCGGTGAGATCGACCGGATCGACGGGCCCTATTACTTCTTCCGGCTGCTGCGGATGGCCGCACAACTGCCGAGAATCCTGCCGGTGCTGGTGCCGAAGCTGGGTGAGACGAATATGGTCCCGGTCGATTTCGTGGCCCGCGCACTGGATCACCTTGCACACCGACCCGACTCGAATACGTACACCTATCATCTGGTCGATCCGCGGCGGCAGAGCGCCGCCGAGGCATTGAATCTGTTCGCCGATGAGGCCGGTGCGCCGCATCTGGTCGAGGTGATGCCCAAGCGCGCTCTCGAGATGCTGCTGCGCATCCCCGGTACCAACTGGTTGCTCCCCCGCGTCGGTGTGCCCCAGGATGTGTTGGAGCACAGCGAATTCAGCTGCTGGTTCGGCTGCCGCAACGCCACCACCGCGCTGGCCGGCACCGATATCAAGGTGCCGCCGCTGGCTGCCTACGCCCCGCTGATCTGGAAGTACTGGATAGAGAACTGGGTCTGATCAGCCGACTGCGGCGTATTCCGCTCGGGCGGTATTGATTTCGTCGATGTGCTCGATGGCCCAGGCCCGCAGCACATCGACCGCGGCGCCGAGACTGTGGCCGAGCGGGGTGAGGGTGTATTCGACGGTGACCGGCACGGTCGGATAGACCGTGCGCGACACCATGCCGTCGCGCTCCAGCCCGCGCAGGGTCTGGGTCAACATCTTCTGCGTGATGCCCTGCACCTGCCTGCGCAGCTCCGAGAAGCGCAGTGTGCCCGGTTTCAGGGCCAGCAGCACCAGTCCGGTCCAGCGTTCACCGAGCCGGTCGAAGACCGCACGGGACGGGCAGTTCAGGTTGAAGATGTCGTATGCCATGGGATTGTTGGTATCCACCAGGTACCTATACCACTAATTACTGCCTTCTTTCACCTGGAGACCAACCCTCCTAGGGTCGTTTTCATCGCAACGACCAGGAGGAATACAGATGAAAGCCCTTGCCGCAACCGGTGATCGGACCTTGGTGCGGTTCGCCGAGATCCCCGAACCCACGCCCACCGCCGACGCAACGGTCATCCAGGTCGAGGCATTCTCGGTGAACCGCGGCGAAATCCTCGCCATGACCGGGGCCTACGGCACCCCGACCGAGCCGGGCACCGTGATGGGACAGGATGTGGTCGGCCGAGTGGTCGCGGCCGCCGCCGACGGCTCGGGGCCCGCCGTCGGAACCCGCGTGGTCGGCCATGCCGAGGGTGGCGGCTGGGCTGAGCGGGTGCCGGTGCCGACGTCCGCACTGGTCGCACTGCCCGACGCGGTGCCGACCACCACCGCGGCAGCGCTGCCACTCGCGGGTTTGACCGCGCTGCGCCTGCTCCGCCATGTCGAGGCCCCGGCGGATAAGAGGGCGCTGATCACCGGCGCATCCGGCGGGGTCGGCCACTATCTCGTCGAATTGGCAACGGCCGCAGGCATTGCGGTGACGGCGGTCGCGGCCTCCCCCGAGCGCGGCGCCCGACTGGCCGAACTCGGCGCGGCCGTTATCCATGATGTCGCCGATGCGGATGGCCCCTTCGAGGTGATCTTCGAATCGGTCGGCGGCGATGTGTTCGCGCATGCGCTCGCCCGGATCGCGCCCGGCGGCACGGTGCTGTGGTTCGGCCAGGCGAGTCTGCGACCGATCCGGCTCAGCTTCTTCGAATACCTCACGGTCAGCCCATTCACGCTGAAGCACTTCCCACATTGGGTCGCCGATACCACCGACGCCGAAGACCTGCGCGTCCTGGTGGATCTGACGGCGCGGGGCCGCCTGCATCCGGAGATCGGTAGGGTCGCCGGCTGGGCCGAAACGGCGAGCGTGCTCACCGATTTGAACAACCGCCGGATTCGCGGCAACGCGATCCTCACCATCGATGCCTGAAGGAGCGACCATGTCGAGCACCGAGCAGACCCGCGCCACCATCCTGGCCTATATCGAGGCGCTCGGATCCGGCGATGCCGAGCGCGCTGCCGCCTTTTTCACACCGGAGTCGACCTGGACCCTGTTCGGCGAGCTGCCGACCGCGCGGACCTGGACCGGACCGGAGGAGATCTTCGGGCAATTCGTCGCGCAGATGATCGAGCGGATGGATCTGTCCCAGCCGATCGGTCAGCAGGTGCGGACCGTACTGGCCGACGGCGCGCAGGCCGTCGCCGAATGGACCACCCACGCGACCACCAAGGCGGGCGAGCCGTATGTCAACAATGTGGCAATCGTCTTCCGGGTCGAGGACGGCAAAATCGCCGAAGCCCGCGAATATTTCGACACCGGCTATGCCCAGCGCACCCTGTTCCCCTAATGCCCCGTCCAGACAGACTGCTTGCACTACCCGCTTCGGCTGCTCGCCGAGCGTAGTCATCAGGCGGTCGAATACGGCCTGCGCCACCACCATTCGACTACGTTCGACAGACCCCGCGGCAGGAGGTAGCTGGATGCGGCGCTAATTGCCCGCGACGGTCAGGTAGATCAGTGCGACATTGAGCAGGCTGATGATGAGGGCGACCAGCCAGGCCAAGCCGGTGGTGACCCGGTGGTTGACATCGTTGCCCATCAGGACCCGGTCGCTGGTGAATCGGACCAGCGGGATCAGCGCGAACGGAATGCCGAACGAGAGCACCACCTGCGAAATGATCAGCGCGCGTGTGGGATCGATGCCGACCGCCAGGATGATGATGGCCGGAACCAGCGTGACCAGACGGCGGGCCAGCAGCGGAATCTTGCGGCGCAGTAGGCCTTCCATGATCATCGCGCCCGCATACGCGCCGACCGAGGTCGATGCCAGGCCGGAGGCCAGCAGGCCGATTGCCAGCAGCAGCGCGGCGACGGGGCCGAGCGCATCGCCGACGGCGGCATGCGCACCCTCGAGGGTGTCGACATTCTCGCGGCCGCGCAGGGTGTTCGCGGCCATCAGCAGCATGGCCAGATTGACCGTGCCCGCGAGCACCATGGCCAGTCCGACGTCGTATCGGGTGATCCGCAGCAACCGGGTGCGGATCGGCCCGACCTCGGGTTGACCGTGGCGGTCGCGGGCCAGTCCGGAGTGCAGGTAGACCGCGTGCGGCATGACGGTCGCGCCGATCATGGCGGCCGCGAGCAGCACGCTCTCCGAGCCCTGGAAGCGCGGCAGCAGCCCGCCGAGGGTGCTGGGGACCGACGGCGGCGCAATCACCACGCTGGCCAGGAAGCCGATGGCGATGACGGCAAGTAGACCCGTGATCACCCGCTCGAACGGCTTCTGCCCGCGGCGGTTCTGCACCAGCAGCAGCGCCATCGAGACCACACCGGTGATCAGCCCGCCGACCAGCAGCGGCAGATCGAACAGCAGCTTCAGCGCGATCGCGCCGCCGACCACCTCGGCCAGATCGGTGGCCATGGCGACGGTCTCGGCCTGGATCCAGTAGGCAAGACGCACCGGACGACTCGACTTCGACCGGACCGCCTCCGGTAGCGACATACCGGTGACCAACCCCAGCTTCGCGGACAGGAACTGCACCAGCCCGGCCATCACATTGGCCATCACGATGACCCAGACGAGCAGATAGCCGAACTCGGCGCCCGCACTGATATTCGACGCCACATTGCCGGGATCGACATAGGCAATGGCCGCTACGAATGCCGGGCCGAGCAAGACACTGACAGATCTCGCCCGGGTCGTCGCGTTTCGCGCCGATTCGACCAGGGTTGTACTCACAGAACAGAATTTTACGGGTTCCCGAACTTAATCGTTAGTTGATCCCGCCTATTGAAACCTGCAAGCCGAACTCGGATGCCTCGACCGCACTGTCCGCGGCCACGGGTCTGGTACGGGTTGAGTTGCCCCACAGACGACGAGCTACCCATGTACCTGCGAAAACAGTAATAACGCGAAAACCGGACAAAAAAAGACCGACCGCCCCGATTGTGTTGTAGAACACATCGGGGCGGTCGGGTGCGATCAACTATCTCCCGGCGGCTGCCTCAGAGGCCGAGGCCGCGGGCCAGGGTGGGCCAGGACGCGTGCAGCTCGTCGTTCCAGTAGCCCCAGGAGTGGGTGCCGGAGGGGCGGAAGTTGAAGGTGGCCGGGATGCCGAGCGAATCCAGCTTGGCCTTCATGTTGTTGGTGCAGTAGTTGGTGCCCGCCTCGATGACACCGCCGATCAGGATCTGGTTGGCCAGACCGTAGGCGCCGGGAAGGGCGTACTGACCGTTCAGGGTGTCGTACGGGCCGGGCAGGCCGTTGCCGGTCGAGATGTAGAGGTCGGTACCGCGCAGACCCTCGGCGTTGACGTAGGGGTCGTTCGCCTTCCAATCCGCCGAACCGAGCGGGCCCCACATGTTCTCGACATTGCCGCCGCCCCAGGTCTCGACGGTCAGCTTGACGAACTCCGAGCCGACCGGATCACTGGTCTGGGCGCAGCCGCTGTAGGCGGCGGCGGCCTTGTACAGGCCCGGCTTGGCGATCGGCAGCGCAAGCACGGTGGTGCCCGAGGTGGACAGGCCCGCGATGGCATTGGTGCCGTTGGTGCCGAGCGCGCCGTCGATCAGCGGCGGCAGCTCCTCGGTGAAGAAGGTCTTCCACTTGTTGCGGCCGAGCGTCGGGTCGTCCTTGATCCAGTCGGTGTAGTAGCTCCACTTGCCGCCGATCGGCTGGACCACATTGACGTTCTTGTCGCCGAGGAACTTCAACGCATCGGTCTTGGCCACCCAGGACGCGTCGTCCTCGCCGCCGCCCGCACCGTTGAGCAGGTACAGGACCGGGCGCGGCACCGAGGCGTCGGCGGGGCGCTGCACGTCGACCGGGAAGGTGCGGTCCATGGCCGCGGAGTAGACCTGCAGGCGGATGCTGCGGTCGTCCTTGTACTCGGCCTTGGTGATCTTCGAGCCGTCCGCCGAGACAGGATTCGCCAGCAGCGCCTTCGAATCCATGATCGGGTCTGCCGTCGCCGTGGATGCGCCGAAGCCGGACATGACTCCCGCGAATGCTGCGGTTGCCGCGATCACCGCCGCCGCACGTGTGCCGCGACGCCGGATCAGACTACGCATCAATTTCACACCTTCACTTCGTATCGTGATTACGGGTGGGCTTCCCCAGGCCGTCAGGGACCGTGCCAACGGCACCATGCCCGACCATACGGCCTATTTAGTCGTGACAATACTGGACATCGTTACCGCAATGTTGCTCGACCGTGTCTGAGCTGCCCGAATGTGATCATGGTCGCCTCGGTCCGCGCCCGAGCGAGGTCATCCGGCGTGCACCCGCTGACCGTGTTCGGCCAGCCCGCCGAGTGCCCGGATCCAGTGTTCGGCGAAGGTCTTGACCTCGTCACCACCGAACGCCTCGGCCGCGTAGTCGAAGCGCACGAGCAGACCGTCGGCGGTGGCGTCGGCGGTGATATCGAGCAGCAGATCGGTGGCCGGTTCGTCGGTGTGCACCTGCGCCGGGCGCAGATCCCGATAGCGCAGCGCGCACCGGCCGACCGGCAGCGCATTCAGGGCGGCGGCGGTATCGGGATTCAGATAGCGCAGCAACCCGTAACCGACGCCGTAGGACGGCACCGCGCCCGTCAGCCGCTTGATCTGCTGGATCGCGATACCCGCAGCATGGCCACCGACCAGCGCCTCCTCGATATCGATGCCCTCCAGCCCGATCGGCAGCGGATAGGCGGTGGTGAAGGCGCCGACGAGGGTATCGGTCTCGGCCATCCCCCGGCTGTCGGCGAGCAGGCGCACCACTGGACCGATGGCGTCGGTGACGGTTTCGCCTGCGGAGGTGATCCGCGCGATGGCCAGGGCGGTCAGCAGCACCTCGTCGACGCTCGCGCCGTGTGCGGCGGCCGCCGCGACGACGGCCGCGGTGCCCTCGGTGGTGATGGTCAGTGAGACGCGACGACGCGACCGCAGATTCTTGCCCGTGGCACCGGCCGCGGCCGCGGGGACCACGCTCAGGGCGTGGTGCCACCATGCCACTTCCTCGATCGCGGCCGGGCCGCTCGCCCGCTCCGAGAGCACACCGAGCAGATCGGACAGGCCGGACTCGGGCACGGCGGGCGTCCGGTGTCTGCCGCGCGACCAGGCCAGCGACAGTTTGTCGATGATGGTGCGCCACGAGGTGTCGTCCACCACCAGACCGTTGGCCACCACCACCATGGTCGAGGGCACCTCTCGGCCGCCGACCAGGACGAAGCGGATATTGCGGCCGTTTACCGGATCCAGTTCGGTGGCCACGGCGCGCACCACATCATCGAGGGGCGGTGGGGTCTGGTCGGCGGTGTACTCCAGCCCGAGGAAGGCCTCGTCCAGGCGCAGGGCCTCGGCCGGAATCTCGAAGACCGGATCGGGCCCGACGCCGGAGCGGTGCAGGCGGACCCAGAGCATCGGATGCTGCTCGAGCACCGTATCGACGGCGAATTGCACCGCCTCCGGGGAGAAGTTGGGCGGAATATCGAGGGTGATGACGCGCAGTTCGGCTCCGGAGTCCAAGAGCCGCACGGCATTCGGGGTGAGCGACAGCGGAATGGGGCTGTCGTCGGGTTCCTCGGGTCGGTGCGGGACCGCCAGTTCGAACGGGTCATCGGGTGCCGCCGTGTCGATCGAGAATGCGACGTGTTCGGACCCGGCGACCTCGGGTGCCCGGTCGTCGGCTTCGGTTTCGTCGTCTTCGTCGTCGAACAGTGCCGGAGCCTCGACGGTGGGCGGCAGGTCGTCGATCGTCGCCGAGTCATCGACCGGTGCCGGGGCATCGACTTGTATCGGGACAAGGATCGTTGTCGGGTAGTCGTATTCGAATGCGGCCGGGGTATCGACTGATCCGGCGTATTCGCTGGCAGATCCCGCGGGCTCGTATTCGGCCGATCCCAGGCGTTCACCTTCGACCGAACCCGCACGGTCGTATTCGACCGACCCTGCACTATCGCGTTCAACCGACCCCGCACGCCCGAGTTCGGCCGATCCCACGCGGTCACGTTCAACCGAACCCGCACGCTCGTAATCGACCGACCCGACGCGCTCGTATCCGGCCGCATGCTCGCGTTCGCCCGAACCCGCACGCTCACGTTCGCCCGAACCCGCACGCTCACGTTCGCCCGAACCCGCACGCTCGTAATCGACTGACCCCGCACGCTCATGTTCAGCCGAACCCGCGTACCCAAGTTCGGCTGACCACAAGCGGTCACGTTCGCCCGAACCCGCACGCTCGTAATCGACCGACTCCGCACGCTCACGTTCAACCGAACCCGCATGCCCAAGTTCGGCTGACCACAAGCGGTCACGTTCGCCCGAACCCGCACGCTCGTAATCGACCGACTCCGCACGCTCACGTTCAACCGAACCCGCACGCTCGTAATCGACCAACCCCTCATGCCCGAGTTCGACCGATCCCACGCGGACATGTTCAACCGATTCCGCACGGTCGTATTCGATCGACCCGATGCGCTCGTACCCGGCCGCGTGCCCGTGTTCGACTGAACCCGTGTTCTCTGGTTCGACCGGCGCGGGCGTATCGGTGAATGCGTCGGATTCGATTGATGCCGTGGCGCTTTCGTCGACCGGCACCGCTGTGTGCTCGATGTCGTCCGCGACCGGAAGCTGGGGCTTTTCCGCGAACAAGGCGGCGATGACCGGGCCGATCTCGGCGAAGGCCGCGGGGGTTGTCATCAGCTCGTGGGTTGCGGCGATCTGATGTTCGGTGATCGTGCCGTCGACATAGGGGCGCCAGGCCCGGGATTCTGCGGTGTGGCCGGTGGCGCTGAAGAAGTCGAGCGTGCCGTGGAAGACCTTGTGCTGATGGTTGATGCCGAGTTCCACCGAGCGCACCGCGCCGCGGTAGCACTGGCGCAGACGTTCCGGGGTCAGCAGGGCCAGTTCCGGCGGGATATTGGCATACAAGACCGCGAGGGCCTCTTCGGTGAGGTTGCGGATATTGCTGTCGCCCAACTGCTCCGGGCCGATGCCGAGCTCGGCGAAGGCCGAGCGCAGCTCCGCCCAGAAGTCGGCGATACTGCCGCCGGTACGGCTGTCCAGCATGGCCAGCATGGCGACTTCGGCACCGGCGGACTGCAATTCGACCGCGACCGCGTGCGCCAGCGAACCGCCCAGCGACCACCCCAGCAGCCGGTAGGGACCATCCGGCTGCACCGCGCGGATCTCCTCGACATAGCGGCGCGCGATCGCGTCCACCGAAACCGGCAGGAAATCCGGTTCGGAGAGTGCGGGTGACTGCACACCGAAGATCGGGGTGTCCGCGGGCAGATGCTGCGCGAGACCGGTATAACACCAGGACAATCCGGCCATCGGATGGATGCAGAACAGCGGTGCCGCGGTGCCGTGCCGGATCGGCAGCAGCACGTCCAGGGCGGCTTCGGCATTCAATCCGTAGTCGTGGTCCCCGGATTCATCGGCCGCCATGAGGCGCTGGGTGAGGGCGGCGACGGTGGGATCGGTGAAGAACCACTGCACCTGGACCGCGATACCGGTCAGCTCGCGCAGTTTGCCTACCGCGCGCATCGCGAGCAGCGAACTGCCGCCGAGCGCGAAGAAGTCGTCGGCGGCGCCGATCCGGTCGATGCCCAGCACCTCGGCGTATACCCCGGCGACGGCCAGCTCCTGCGGTGTCGACGGCGCGAGGTAGGGGCGTTGGGCCAGTTCGGGTTCGGGCAGGGCCGCGCGATCGATCTTGCCGACCGGGGTCACCGGCACCGCGTCGAGGACCACGATGGTCGCGGGGACCATATGCCGCGGCAGGCTGCGCGCCGCGTATTCGGTGAGTTCGGCGGTATCGATGGTCCGGCCGAGTGCCGCGAGCACATAGGCGACGAGGATCTTTTCACCCGTCGCGGTTTCCCGGCCGATGGTGACGGCGAATTCGACGCCGTCGTGGCCGGTGAGCACCGCATCGATCTCACCCAGTTCGATGCGGAAGCCGCGGATCTTCAGCTGGAAGTCCGCGCGCCCGACGTATTCGAGCTCCCACTGCTCGGATTCGCCGACCCAGCGCACCAGATCGCCGGTACGGTACATCCGCGCACCGGGCGGACCCCACGGGTCGGCGACGAAGCGCTCCGCGGTCAGCGTCGGACGGTCGTGGTAGCCGCGTGCCAGTGCGGTGCCCGCGAGATACAGTTCGCCGACCGCGCCGGGCGGCACCGGGCGCATCCGCGAATCCAGTACCAGCATGGGCGTTCCCGGCACCGGCGCGCCGATGGTGATGCGCTGCCCGGCGACCATCTCGCTCCACGACGCGGCGACGGTCGCCTCGGTCGGACCGTAGCCGTTGCAGAAGTGCCGCCCCGGCTGCCATTTGGCGACCAGCTCCGGCGAGGTGATATCGCCGCCGCAGGACAGGTATCGCAATTCGTCCAGCCCGGCCGGATCGACGGTGCCGAGCACGGCCGGGGTGAAGATCGCGTGGGTGACCCGCTCGGTGCGCAGCAGGGCGGCCAGCTCCGGGCCGCCCAGAATTGTGGACGGCACGATCACCAGCGTCGCCCCGTTGCGGAAGGCACACAGCCACTCCAGGACCGACGGATCGAAGCTCGGCGAGCACAGATGCAGGAAGCGGTGGTTCGCGGTGACCTGGAACAGGGCACTCGCGTATTCGACCGCGCCGCCGACGCCGACGTGGGTGACGGTGACGCCCTTGGGGACACCCGTCGAGCCCGAGGTGTAGATCACGTAGGCCGGATGCTGCGGCAGCAGCGTCGTCAGCCGTTCGGCATCGGCGACCGGTGCTGGCGACTTACCGGCCACCGCGGTATGGATCGCGGGATCGTCGAGCTCGAGCCAGGCGGTTCCACTCGACCCGTTGGGCAGCTGCTCCGCGTAGGTCGAGGTGGTAATACCGAGCACGACGCCGGAGTCGCTCACCATGTGCCGGATCCGCTCCGCCGGATAGGTCGGGTCGATGGGCACATACGCGCCACCGGCCTTGGCGACCGCCCAGAAGGCCGCAACCATCTCCAGGGAGCGCGGGAAGGCAAGTGCGACAAGACTTTCCGGGCCGACACCGCGATCGATGAGTACCCGCGCCAGCCGCGAGGAATATTCGTCGAGTTCGCGGTAGGTGATCGAGCGACCGGCGGAGCGCACCGCGACATGCTCGGGATCGTCGCCGACGGCACTGGTCAGCAGGTCCGGCAGCAGGCGGACGGCGGGCGTCGCACCGCGCCGCACCGGCGTCAGCGCACGCTCCTCGGCCGCGTCGAGCAGCGGCAGGTCACCCACTGGGGAATCGGGGCGCGCGACGATTTCGGTGAGCAGTCGGGTGAACCGTGCGGCGAATCGCTCGATCGTCGCGTCGTCGAATAGATCCCGCGCGAAGTTGAATTCACCGCGCAGGCCGTCCTCGGCGGTACCCGGTGCCCACATGGTCAGCGACAGATCGAATTTCGCGGTATCGACCGCGAAATCGACGGTATCCGCCCGCAATCCGGGCAGTTCGAAGGTGCTGGTCGGCAGGTTCAGATACGACATCGACACCTGGAACAGCGGATGCCGTGCGGTTGAGCGCGGCGGATTCAGCAGCTCGACCAACCGCTCGAAGGGCAGGTCGGCATGGGTGAAGGCGTGTAGGTCGGTGTCTTTGGCGCGGGCGAGCAGATCGCCGAAGGTGCTCTCGCCGGGCACTTCCAGTCGCAGCACCAGCGTATTGACGAACATGCCGATCATGTCGTCGAGTTCGGCGGCGCCGCGACCGGCCACCGGTGTGCCGATGACGATATCGCCGGTGCCGGACATGCGCGCCAGGAATACCGACAGCGCGGCGTGCACCACCATGAACATGGTGGCGTTGTGTTCGCGCGCCAGCCGCGCCAGACCGGCATGCACCTGCGGGTCGATCGCGAATTCGGTGCGCCCGCCCGCAAAGGTCCGCATTGCCGGGCGTGGGCGATCCGTTGGCAGGTTGAGTTCATCGGGCAGATCGGCCAGCGCGGTGCGCCAGTAGTCGGCCTGCGCCGAGATCAGGCTGTCCGGATCGTCCTCGGAGCCGAGCACATTGCGTTGCCAGACACTGAAATCCGCGTACTGCACCGGCAGCGGCGCCCACGCGGGCGGCTCACCGGCACTGCGCGCGGAGTAGGCGAGCATGACATCGCGGACCAGGGGCGCCATCGACCAGCCGTCCGCGCCGATGTGATGGGCCACGAAGACCAGGATGTGATCACCGGTATCGAGCCGGAACAGGCTGGCGCGGAACGGCACCTGGACGGTGACATCGAAGCCCGCCGCGACGACCTGCCGAACCTCCTGTGCCGCGGCCGCTTCCGCGATCGGAATCGGTACCAGATCGATCGGCACCTCGCTCGGGGGGAGCACCTCCTGCACCGGGCCGTCGGGGGTGTGCGGGTAGACGGTGCGCAGCACCTCGTGCCGGGTCACCATATCCTCGACGGCCAGGCCGAGCGCGGTCACATCCAGCTCGCCGGAGAGCCGGATGGCAACCGGGATGTGGTAGGCCGCCGAACTGGGATCGAACTGGTTGATGAACCACATCCGCAGCTGCGCAAGCGAAAGCGGCACCTGCTCCGGCCGCAATCCGGCCAGCAGCGGTCGCCGCCGACCCGAACCGACATGGGTCTCGACCTTGGCGGCCAGTCCGGCCACGGTGGGCGTTTCGAAGACCGCCCGCACCAGAACCTTGGTGTCGAGTGCGTCGCCGATCCGCGCCGCCACCTGCGTCGCGAGCAGCGAATTGCCGCCCATGGCGAAGAAGTCGTCATCGCGCCCGATGCGCTGCACGCCGAGCACGTCGCCGTAGACGCCAGCCACGATCTCCTCGATCGGAGTCGACGGCACCCGGAAGACCTGGCTCTCGAACTCGGGTTCGGGTAGCGCGGCGCGATCCAGCTTGCCATTCGCATTGCGGGGCAACGCGTCCAGCCTCACGAAGGCATTGGGGACCATGTACGACGGCAGCACCGCACTCAGTGCCGCCTTGATCTCGGAGATCTCCACCGGGGTCGCGGTTACCAGGTAGGCCACCAGCCGGTCGCCGATCCGCGAATCGGATTTGACGAGCACCGCGGCCTGCGCGATCTCGGGCCGGGCGAGCAAGGCGGTCTCGATCTCGCCGAGTTCGATGCGGAAACCGCGGATCTTCACCTGGAAGTCGGTACGGCCGTGGTACTCCAGCTCACCCTGTTCGTTCCAGGCCACCAGATCGCCGGTTCGGTACATGCGCGCGCCGTATTCGAACGGATTGGCCACGAACCGTTCCGCGGTCAGATCCGCACGTCCGAAGTAGCCGCGCGCCAATTGCGCACCGGCCAGGTACAACTCCCCGCAGACGCCAACCGGCACCGGACGCAAACGCGAATCCAGCACGTAGACACGGCTGTTCCACTCCGGCGCACCGATCGACACCGACACCGTGTCCGCATCGGTCACCCGGTGGCTTGTGATGGACACCGCGGCCTCGGTCGGACCATACAGATTGAACAGGTCGGCGGCGTTGTCCCGACGGAACCGCTGTGCGGTCGAAACGGGCAGCGTCTCGCCGATCGCCAGCACCCGGCGCAGCGATCGGGACAGCTGTCCGGTCGACATCGCGTCCAGCATCGACGGCACAATATGCAAGGTCGTCACCGACTCGCGTGCCGTCAGCTCGGTCAGATAGGCCGGATCCCGATGACCATCGGGTGCGGCGATGACCAAGGTGCCACCGCAGACCGCCGCCGTCCAGAATTCCCAGACCGATAGATCGAAGGTGGCGACCGTCTTCAGCAACACCACATCATCGGCGCCGAGGCCGAACTCGGCCGTCTCCCACAGCAACTGGTTGACGATCGCGGCGTGCGAGACCGCGACACCCTTCGGCTGTCCGGTCGAACCCGATGTGAAGATCACGTACGCGGTATTCGCCGGTAGTAGTGGCCAACGGCGTTCGCCCGGCGTGACCGGCGTGTCCGGGTATCGGGACAGGTCGAGATCGTCGATCGCCACCGAATCGACCACATTGGTGCGGAATCCGTCGTAGGCGGTGTTCAACAGGCAGACCGGTCGCGCGGTTCGCAGGATGTATTCGACGCGCTCGGCCGGTTGATCCGGATCGATGGGCACATAGGCGGCACCCGATTTTGCCACCGCGTACATGGCAACGACCAGATCGATCGACCGGCGAATGCCCAGCGCAATCCGGTCCTCGGGCCGCACACCGCGCTGGATCAGATACCGCGCCAGGCGATTCGCCCGGGCGTCGAGTTCGGCGTAGGTAAGTTTGCGCCCCGGCTGATCCGATACCAGCGCAACCGCATCCGGTGCCGCCGCCACCGTCGCATCCAACAGCGATACCAAGGTCGCCGTCGTATCGATGGTGTGCGCGGTGTCGTTCCACTCCGCCAGAATCCGCGAACTCTCATCAACGGCCAGCAGTTCGATCTCACCGACGCGCACCGAGACATCGGTGATGACGGCATCGAGCACCCGCAGGAACCGATCCGCGAACCCCTGCACCGTGGTCTCGTCGAACAGGTCGGTGGCATAACCGAAGTCGGTCAGGATCCCGGCGGGCGCACCGTCCGGGCCGTAGCGGTCGGCCAGCGAGATATGCAGGTCCGTCTTGGCCAACTGCAGATCGAAATCGACCGCGCCGACCGAAAGTCCGGGCAGTTCGAAGCCGGTGTCGGCCAGATTCTGGAACGAAAGACCGACCTGGAACAGCGGATTGCGGGCGATCGAGCGCACCGGGTTCAGCGCCTCGACAATGCGCTCGAACGGCACATCGGCGTGCGCGAAGGCCTCGAGATCCCGCTCCCGGACCTCGGCGAGCAGTTCGGCGAAGGTATCGCCGGGCCGCACCCGCGTCCGGAATACCAAGGTATTGACGAACATGCCGATCAGATCGTCGAGTTCGCGCTCACCGCGACCGGCGATCGGCGTGCCGACGGCGATATCGTCCGTGCCCGATAGCCGGGCCAGCAGCACCGCAAGCGCCGCGTGCACGACCATGAACAGCGAGGCCTGGTTGGCCCGTGCCAGCGTGTGCAGCCGTGCATGCCGATCCGCGGAAATCTCGAATCGGACCGATCTGCCCTGGAAGGACTGTGCGGGCGGGCGCGGGCGATCCGCTGGCAGCTCCAATTGGTCCGGCAGCTGCGCCAGCCTGACCTGCCAGTACGCGATCTGCTGTGCGGCAAGCGATTGCGGATCGTCCTCCGAACCGAGTACCTCGCGTTCCCAGAGCGCGTAGTCGGCGTACTGCACCGGCAGCGCGGGCCACTGCGGTGACTGCCCCTGCACCCGTGCGGCATAGGCGACCATCAGATCGCGGGCCAGCGGCCCCATCGAGGCACCGTCGGCCGCGACGTGGTGCACCGTCAGTGCGACGACGTGCTCGCGCGGTGCGATCTGGAACAGTCCGATCGCGACCGGCACCTCGATGGTGACATCGAAGGTCATGGCGGCGAATTCGATTATCCGCGGTACCAATTCGTCCTCGGTGACCTCGGTCGGCACCAGCGCGAAGGAATTCTCCGGCACCGGATGCACGACCTGATGCGGCCGCCCGCCCTCGCTCGGATAGGTGGTCCGCAGCACCTCGTGGCGGGTCAGCACATCCCCGATCGCCAGACCGAGCGCGCGGATATCCAGCGCACCCGAGAGGCGTACGGCGACCGGAATGTTGTCCACCGCGGAACTCTCGGTGTCGAACTGGTTGAGGAACCAATACCGCTGCTGGGCCAGCGACAACGGAATCAGCTCCGGCCGCTCCCCCGCGATCAGGCGCGGTCGACCCCGGCCGGATCCGGCGGTGCGTTCGACCACCGCGGCGAAGGCGGCCACCGTCGCGGCGTGGAATAGATCGCGGACCGCCAATTCGGTATCCAGCGCCGCATCCAGCCGCGCGGTCACCTGGGTCGCGAGCAGCGAATTGCCGCCCAGCTCGAAGAAGTCGTCGTCCAGACCGACGCGCGCGACACCGAGCACATCGCCGAAGGTGCCCGCGACGATCTCCTCGACCGGTGTCGAGGGGGCGCGGAATACCTTGGCCTCGAAGACCGGTGCCGGCAATGCGCTGCGGTCCAGCTTGCCCATGGGTGACAGCGGCACCCGGTCGAGCACGGTGATGCAGGCGGGCACCATATGCGTGGGCAATTTCCGCTCGACCAGCGCCTTCAACTCCACCGGATCGACGGTGTACCCCTGCGCAGCGTGCACGTAGGACACCAGAACAGTGGTTCCGCTGTCGCGCTCATGCCCGACAGTCACGGCGAAGTCCACGCTCGGCGACGAGCCGAGCACCGCGTCGATTTCGGCGAGTTCGATGCGGAACCCGCGAATCTTCACCTGGGAGTCATTGCGGCCCAGGTATTCCAGTTCACCGGTCGCGCTCCAGCGCACCAGATCACCGGTGCGGTAGAGCCGGGTGCCGGGTTCGAACGGATTGGCCACGAAGCGCGCCGCGGTGAGTGCCCGTTGGCCGAGGTATCCGCGGGCCAGCTGTGCCCCGGCGACATACAGCTCGCCGACCACCCGGTTCGGCACCGGCACCAGCCGATCGTTGAGCACATAGGCGGTGATGCCGTGGATCGGCGGGCCGAGGGTCACCGGCTCCCATGGCACCATCGGCGCGGTGATATTGGTGGCGACGGTGGCCTCGGTCGGACCGTAGGCGTCGAAGAACTCGCGCAGCAAACCGCCCGCGATCGGTAATACCCAGCGCCGCACCAACTGCGGCGGACACGCCTCACCGCCGGTCACCACGACCCGCAGCTCGTCCAGTCCCTCGGGCTCCACCGAGGCCAGTGCCGCGGGTGTCACGAACGCATGCGTCACCCGCTCGCGCCGCAATACCGCGGCGAGTTCGGCACCGCCGTAGACGGTCGGCGACACCACCACCATGGTGGCCGCACCACCCAGTGCCAGCAGCAATTCCAGCACCGACGCATCGAAAGACGGCGAAGCGAAATGCAGTGTCCGCGCGGCACTGGTCACCCGGTACCGGGTGCGCTGCTCATCGCAGAAACCGGATAGCCCCTGGTGGGTGATGACCACGCCCTTCGGGACACCGGTCGATCCCGAGGTGTAGATGACATAGGCCGGATGCGCGCCGTGCAGCGGCCGCACCCGATCCTGATTGGTCACCCGATCCACCGGATACCGCTGCAGCCCTTGCGCGGTGACGGCATCGTCGAGCAATAGCCATTCGGCATGGTCGGGTAGGCCGCGGCGGACCGCATTGACCGTCAGCCCGAAACTCACTCCGGAGTCGGTCAGCATATGCGCCACCCGCTCCCGCGGATAGTTCGGATCCACCGGAACGAATCCGGCACCGGTCTTGGCGACCGCCCATACCGCGAGCACCGAATCCACCGACCTCGGGATGGCCACGGCGACCAGATCCTCCGGGCCGACACCACGGTCGATGAGCAACCGGGCCAACCTGGTCGAACGCTCATCCAACTCGGCGTAACTCAGCCCCGCGGAACTGCGGTTCGCATCGGCGAATACGACGGCCGGGCCGCCGGGATTGGCCTCCACGGCGGCCGCCATCAACTGCGGCAGGGTAATAACTCGCGTCCGCTGTGCCCGTGCCGGTCGCACGCGTGCCTGGCGCGTCACGCGCTCACCGCTTCCTCATGCCGACGTTGTCCAACCATCCGAAACATGAAGGAGCTCACCTACCCTGTAATCCCTAAAGTGCTCCCCACCCAGCGCTTACTCAGAAGCATCGCATGGTCAGACGCCGATCGTTACCGCATTGGCCGCTTGTTCACGCTGACGATCCACCCGCGTTTCCCGGCTTATCACCTGCGCTCAGGGGTTTCGAGCAGCTCAGCGAGCCTGGGACCGATCTCGTCCAACGCTTCGGCCGAGGTCATCAACTCGTGCGTCACCCCGATCGGGCGATCGATGATCTCACCAGAAACGAAAGGCTGCCAGTCGGCGGGGGTGCGATCGGCGCGCGCCTCGGCATCACCGGTGGCGCTGAAGAACTCGAGTCGCCCTTGGAACACCTGTGGTCGGTATTCCGATTCCAGTTCGACTGTGCGCATCGCCGTGCGGTAGATCAGCCGCAGCCGATCCGATGTCAGCACGTCCAGGCCCTCACCGATGACCATCGCCTCCAGTGCGGCCAGCGCCTCGTCGCCGATTTCCTGCAGGTTCTCCGCCTCGGGCAGTGCCGCCGGGTCCAACCCCAATTCGGTGAAGGCCTGGCGGATCTGGGTCCGGAAATCGGTGAAGTCGCCGCCGGGGTAGGCGTCGAGGATCGCCAAGAGGTCGACCTGCGCACCATCGGCCTGCAGCCGAGTCGCCACCGCGTGCGCCAGTTTGCCGCCGAGCGACCAGCCCAGCACCCGGTAGGGCCCCTGCGGCTGCACCGCTCGGATCTCGGCGACATAGCGACCGACGATCTCGTCGATCGAACCTGGCTGATAGTCGTCCTCGGAGAGCGCGGGCGACTGGATGCCGAGGATCGGCTGATCGGCCGGGAGCACCCTGGCCAATCCGGCGTAGGACCACGACAGTCCGGCCAGCGGGTGCACACAGAACAGCGGCGCCCTGGTGCCCGCGGCGCGGATGGGGAGTATCACGCCGAGTGCGGCCGCGGAACTGGACTCGAAATCGTGTTCGTCTTCGAGTACCGCGATGATCTGCTTGGCGATGCCGAGAACCGTTGGCTCGGTGAAGAACCAGGCGACCTTGATCTGCGCGCCGGTCAGTTTGCGCAGGCGGCTGACGACCTGGGCGGCCAGCAGCGAGTTACCGCCGAGGCTGAAGAAGTCGTCGTCGATGCCGACTCGCTCGACGCCGATGACCTCGGCGAAGACATCGGCGACGGTGGCCTCGAGCGGGTTCGATGGCGCACGGAATTCCCGTACCGCGAAGACGGGTTCGGGCAGTGCGCGGCGATCGAGCTTGCCATTGGGGTTCAGCGGCATGACCTCGAGCACCACAATGGCCGCGGGGACCATATAGGACGGCAGTTGCTCGGCCAGCTGGCTCCGCAGTACCTCGGCATCGACCGTGGCACCGTTGGCGGGCACGACATAGGCGACCAGCTGATCGCCGGTCCGCGCATCCGCACGCACCAGCGCCACCGCCTGGGCCACCGAATCGTGTGCGGTGAGCGCCGTTTCGACCTCGCCGAGCTCGATGCGCAGACCACGCAGCTTGACCTGGAAGTCGGTGCGACCGAGGTAGCCGATCGAGCCGTCGGCATTGCGCGTGACCAGGTCACCGGTGCGGTACATGCGGGCGCCCGGCGCGCCGAACGGGTTGGCCACGAAGCGATCCGACGTCAGGTCGGTGCGACCGGCGTAACCGCGCGCCAATTGCGCACCGGCCAGGTACAGCTCACCCGCGACACCCGATGGCACCGGGTGCAGACGCGAATCCAGCACGTACGCCTGGGCATTCCATACCGGCAGGCCGATGGGCACCGCACCCTGGATCTCGGCGGCGACCGGACTGTGGGTTGCGTGTACGGCGAATTCGGTTGGGCCGTACAGATTGTACAGCTCGGCCGAACTCACCTTGCGAATCGCCTGTACCGCGTCGGCGGTGAAGGCCTCACCGGCGATGAGCAGGGTGCGTAGCGAGGTCAGTGCGGAGCCATCGACGGCGCCCGCGAAGACGGTGAGCATCGAGGGCACGAACGAGGTCATGGTGACCCGTTCGGCCGCAATGACTTCCGCCAGGTACTGCGGGTCACGGTGGCCATCCGGGCTCGCGACGACGATCCGGCCACCGGTGGACAGGGGACCGAACAACTCCCACACCGAGACGTCGAATGTCGCCGGAGTCTTGAACAGCACGATGTCATCGGCACCGATGCCGTATTCGCCGGTGATCCAACGGATCTGGTTCACCACCGCCGAATGCGGCACGGCCACACCCTTCGGGCGACCGGTCGAGCCGGAAGTGAAGATGACGTACGCCGGGTTGCTCGGCCGCAAGGGTGCGATCCGCTCGGCGTCGGTGATCGGCTGATCCGGGTATCCGGACAGGTCGAGCTCATCGAGCGTCAATGTGGGCAGCGCACCGCCGTCGAAATCGTCCCGGGTGGTCGTCAGCACGCACACCGGCGCGGCCGAATCGAGCACATGGCCGATCCGCTCCGCGGGCTGGTCGAGGTCGAGCGGCACATACCCGCCACCGGCCGCATGCACCGCATACGCCGCGACCACGAGATCGACCGAACGCCGCAGACCGAGCGCCACCAGCTTTTCCGGGCCGACGCCGGCTTCGATGAGTCGACGCGCCAGCCGGTGCACGCGCGCACCGAATTCGGCATATGTCAGCGTCGCGGAGCGACTCGTTGAGGGGTAGTGGTCGGGCGACGGGTGGGCCAGCGATGAGGGGTGGTGGTCGGCCGACGAAGCACTCGTCGCCGGGTCCACGATCGCGACCGCGTACGGCGTGTTCGCCGCCTGCCTGGCGAACTCGTCCACCAGCGTGCCGACCGCACCCAGCTCACGGCTGGTGTCGTTCCACCGCCACAGCACCGCCGCCCGCTCGGTATCGCTGAGCAGATCGATATCGCCCACCGGCGCGTCCGGCCGGGCGACGATCTGCTCCAGCAGACCGACGAACCGGTCCGCGAAGCCCTGCACGGTGGCATCATCGAAAAGATCCCTGGCGAAGGACAATTCGGCAGCCATACCCGCATCCGCGTCCGGCGCGGCCTCCTGAATGGTCAGCGACAGATCGAATTTCGCGGTATCGATCGCCAGATCGACCGCGCCGATCCGCAGGCCCGGCAGCTCGAACGAGCTGTCCGGCAGATTCTGGAATGACAGCATCACCTGGAACAGCGGATGCCGTGCCGTCGACCGCACCGGATTCAGCAGGTCGACCAGCCGCTCGAACGGAATATCGGCGTGCGCGAAGGCCTGCAGATCGGCATCCTTCGTCCGCGCGAGCAGCGCATCGAAACTCAGCTCGCCCGACACCTCGCTGCGCAGCACCAGGGTATTGACGAACATGCCGATCACATCGTCGAGTTCGGCCTCACCGCGACCGGCGACCGGGGTGCCGACGGCAATATCGTCGGTACCGGACAGCCGCGCGAGCAGCACCGCAAGCGCCGCGTGCACAACCATGAACATGGTTGCGTTATTGGCGCGGGCGAGTTCGCGCAGCCCGCCGTGCAGTTCGGTGCCGATCGGGAAGACGACCCGTCCACCGCGGAAGGACTGTGTCGTCGGACGCGGCCGATCCGCGGGGAGATTCAGCTCGTCCGGCAGGCCAGCCAGCGTGTTTCGCCAGTATTCGGCCTGTGCGCTGATCACACTGTCCGGATCGGCCTCCGATCCGAGCACCTCGCGCTGCCAGATGCTGAAATCGGCGTACTGCACCGGCAGCGGCGCCCAGGCCGGACTCGCACCGGCCGAGCGGGCGGCGTAGGCGATCATCAGATCGCGGGTGAGCGGGCCCATGGACCAACCGTCCGCGCTGATGTGATGTGCCACCAGCACGAGTACATGCTCTGTGTTGTTTCCAGCGACCTGCGAGCCGTCGCTAGCGGTGTTGTTTCGAGCGACCTGCGAGCAGTCGCCAGCGGCGGCCTGCTCGACCCGGAAGAGCTTGGCCCGCACGGGCACTTCGGTCGTCACATCGAATCCGGCCGAGGCCGTCGCAATGACCTGCGCGGGCAATTCGTCGACACCGATCTCGACCGGCGTCAGATCCGGCACCGCCTGTTCGGCGGGCACGATCAGCTGCACCGGACCGTCATCGGTCTGCGGATAGACGGTGCGCAGTACCTCGTGCCGTTCGATCAGATCGACAACGGCCAGTTCCAGCGCGGCCAGATCCAGCGCACCGGTCAGGCGCACCGCGGCCGGAATATTGTTCACCGCCGAGGAAGGATCGAGCTGATTGAGGAACCACATCCGCTGCTGGGCCATCGACAGCGGAATCTGTTCCGGGCGCGGCCCGGCCGTCAGCGCCTTGCGACCGCCGGATCCGGCGTGCTGCTCGATCTTGACCGCGAGCCCGCCGACCGTCGAGGTCTCGAACAGGGCGCGCACCGGCACTCGGCCGCCGATCGCGGCACCGAGCCTGGCCACCACCTGGGTGGCGATCAGCGAGTTGCCGCCGAGTGCGAAGAAGTCGTCGTCGACGCCGACCCGGTCGATGCCGAGCACATCGGCGAAGACGCCCGCCACGATCTCCTCGACCGGCGTTGCCGGGGCGCGGAATTCGCGGCTGGTGAAACTGGGTTCCGGCAGCGCCTTGCGATCCAGCTTGCCGCTGGTGTTCAGCGGGAAGGCGTCGAGCGCCACGATGGCGGCAGGGATCATGTACGGCGGCAGGGTTTGTGCGATCGAGGTCAGCAGTTCGGCCTGATCGATTTCGTGACCTGGCGCGGGCACGGCGTACGCGACCAGCTGGTCACCCAGCGCCGATGGCAGCACCACCGCGACGGATTGGCTCACCGAAGCCTCGGCCAGCAGCGCGGTTTCGATCTCACCGAGCTCGATGCGCTGGCCGCGGAACTTGACCTGGAAGTCGGTGCGTCCGATGTAGTCGAGCACACCGCCCGCCGCGGTCTCCCGCCAGCGGACCAGGTCGCCGGTGCGGTACATGCGGGTGCCGTCGCCGAACGGGTTGGCCACGAACCGATCGGCGGTCAGATCGGGTCGGCGCACATAGCCGCGCGCCAGCTGGTCTCCGGCCAGGTACAGCTCGCCAGCGACACCCGCCGGCACCGGCCGCAGCCGCGAATCCAGCACGTACACCTGGGTATTCCACTGCGGCAGACCGATCGGGACGCCGGGGCGGTCGGTGCCGCGCGCCGCCCAGTAGGTCACCGAGACCGCGGCCTCGGTCGGGCCGTAGAGGTTGTGCACCCTGGCCTCGGACATCGCGCGCACCGCGTCGACGGTCTCCGGTGGCAGTGCCTCACCGATCACGAAGATGTCCCGCAGCGTCGGGCAGGTGCCCGCCGGGGTATGCGCGGCGAAGACCGTCAGCATCGAGGGCACGAAGTCGGTGACCGTCACGCCCTGCGCGGCAATGGTTTCCGCAACATAGGCCGGGTCGCGGTGGCCGTCGTGGGTGGCGACGACCAGTTTCGCGCCCGTGCGCAGCGGCATGAAATAGCCCCACAGCGAGACGTCGAAGGTCGTCGCGGTCTTCTGCAGGTACACATCGCCGACGCCGAGCGGGTATTCCGCCAGCATCCAGGTGGTCTGGTTGTGGATGGCGGCATGGGAGATCGCGACGCCCTTGGGTCGTCCGGTCGAGCCCGAGGTGAAGATGACGTAGGCCGGATTCTCCGGGCGGACCGGGCGCAGCAGTTCGTCGGCGCGCACCGGGGCCGCGTCGAATCGGTCCAGCTCCAATGCATCCAGGTGCAGCACCGGCGTATCGCCCGGCACCGCAATGGCATCCGCGGTGGTCGTGAGCACGGCCGCGGGCTGGGCGGTATCGAGGATGTGCGCGATCCGGTCGGCCGGATGATCCGGATCGAGCGGCACATATGCGCCACCGGCGGTCACGATGGCGTACATGCCGACGACCAGATCCAATGAGCGTCGAATCGCGAGGCCCACGAGGGATTCGGTGCCGACACCCTGTTCGATCAGCCGTCGGGCCAGCCGGTTGACGCGCTGGTCGAATTCGCGATAGGTGAGCGTCGCGGAGCGACTCGATGAGGGGTGGTGGTCGGGCGACGGGTGGGCGAGCGTCGCGGAGCGACTCGATGAGGGGTGGTGGTCGGGCGACGGGTGGGCGAGCTCGGCGCCTTCGTAGGCCACCGCGATGGCGTCCGGATATTCCGCCACCGCACGGCGGTAACCGTCCAGCAGCAGTTCGGGGGCGACCGGATGGCCGGTCTGGTTCCAGTCCAGCAGGATGCGCTCCCGCTCGGCCGGAGCCAGCAGGTCGAGTTCGCCCACCGGAGAGCCAGGGGCGGCGATGATCCGGCCCAGCAGGCGCACGAAGCGCTCGGCGAAGCCTTCGACGGTCGCCTGATCGAAAAGGTCCCTGGCGTAGACGAATTGGCCCGCGATCCCGGCGGGTACGCCGTGTTCGTCGTAGGCGTCGCTGACGATGAGGTTCAGATCGAACTGCGCCACCTGGGTATCGATGCCGACACCGGAGATGGTCAGACCGGGCAGCTCGAGGGTGGACTGCTCCAGATTCTGGAACGACAGCCCAACCTGGAACAGCGGATGCCGTGCGGTCGAGCGGACCGGGTTGAGGACTTCGACCAACCGCTCGAACGGGATATCCGCGTGCGCGAACGCCTGGATATCGGCCTCGCGCTGGCGTGCGGTCAGTTCGGCGAACGTCGCACCGGCGTCGACTCGGGTGCGGAACACCAGGGTGTTGACGAACATGCCGATCAGATCGTCGAGCGCGGCCTCCCCACGTCCGGACACCGGGGTGCCGATGGCGATGTCATCGGTACCCGACAACCGGGACAGCAGTACGGCGAGTGCGGTGTGCACGACCATGAACAGCGTCGCACCCTCGGCGCGCGCCAATTCGATGAGCGCCCGGTGGGTTTCGGGATCGATGCGCACCTCGGCGGTGCCGCCCGCGAAGGTCTGCGCCGCGGGACGCGGCCGATCCGAGGGCAGATCCAGCTGTTCGGGCAGATCCGCCAGCGCATCGCGCCAGTAGGCGACCTGCTCGGCAGCCAGCGAATCCGGATCGTCCTCGCTGCCGAGCACCTCGCGCTGCCAGATGCTGAAGTCCGCGTACTGCACGGTCAGCGGTGCCCAGCCGGGCGCGGCCGCCGCGGCGCGGGCCGCGTAGGCCATCATCAGATCGCGGGTCAGCGGCGCGACCGAGGAACCGTCGCCGGAGATATGGTGCACCACCATCGCCAGCACATATTCGCTCGTGTCGATGGCGGCGTCCGCGGGGCCCTCCGTGGTTACGCAGGCTACCTCCTCCGGGCCCGTCGCTCCCGCCGCGCCCGCACCGTCGATATCGAAGAGCGCGACCCGGACCGGCACCTCGCTGGTGACATCGAAGATCGTCGAGGTCAGCTCGATGACCGCGGATTCGAGCTCATCCGGCAGCACCTCGCGGACCTCGAGTTTCGGCGCGGCCTGATCCGAGGGCAGGATCAGCTGCACCGGGCCCGCATCGGTCTGCGGGTAAATGGTGCGCAGGATTTCGTGCCGCTCCACCAGATCGGCGACCGCCTGCCGCAGCGCCTCCACATCGAGCGCACCGGTGAGCCGGACCGCGATCGGGATGTTGTAGGCCGCGGAGTCGGTGTCGAACCGGTTCAGGAACCACATGCGCTGCTGGGCCAGCGACAGCGGAATGTGCTGCGGCCGTTCGCCCGCCGCCAGTGCCCTGCGGACCCCGGTTCCGGCGAGCTTTTCGAGCTCGGCGGCCAGTTCGGCCACCGTGGACGCCTCGAAGAGCACCCGAACGGGCACCCGGGTATTCAGTGCCGCGCCCAGGCGCGCCACCAGTTGCGTTGCCAGCAGCGAATTTCCGCCGAGTGCGAAGAAGTCGTCGTCGAGGCCGAGGTAGCGACGGTCGTCCGCGCCGGTGCCGATGCGCAGCACCGCGGCGAAGGTGCTCGCCACGATCTGTTCGGTGTGGGTCTTCGGCGCGCGGAAGGCGACCTGTTCGAAGACCGGTTCCGGCAGCGCCTTGCGATCCAGCTTGCCCACCGGGGTCAGCGGGATCTCGTCGAGTACGACGACCGCCGACGGCACCATATGCGGTGGCAGACTGCGCGCCGCATGGTCGGTGAGCACGCTGGGCTCGACGATCCGGCCGGGCACCGGCAGCACATACGACACGAGAATCGTGACGCCAGCGTCGGTTTGCTTGCCGAGGGTGATCGCGAACTCGACATCGGCGTGCCTGCCGAGGACGGCGTCGATCTCACCGAGTTCGATGCGGTAGCCGCGGATCTTCACCTGGAAGTCCGAGCGCCCGACGTAGTCGAGCACCCACGGAATCGATGGCAGCGCCGCATTGCCCGCCCGCATATCGGGTTCGGCGAACCAGCGCACCACATCTCCGGTGCGGTACATCCGCGCACCCGGCTCGCCCCACGGATTCGGCACGAAGCGCTCGGCGCTCAGACCGGGACGGTTGTGATAGCCGCGCGCCAGTCCGCCACCGGACAGATACAGCTCACCCGCGACGCCGGGCGCCACCGGGTGTAGACGCGAGTCCAGTACCAGCGCCGACATGCCGTGCACCGGGGTACCGATGGTGATCGGCTTACCCGCTTGCAGGGTGCCGTAGGAGGAGATGATGGTGGTTTCGGTCGGGCCGTAGCCGTTGTAATACCGGCGACCCGGCTGCCACTTGGCCAACAGCTCCGGCGTGGTGACATCGCCACCGACGGACAGCATTTCGAGCTGATCCAACCCGGCCGGATCCACCGTGCCCAGCACCGCCGGAGTGATGATCGCGTGCGTCACCTGCTCGGTGCGCAGCAGCTCACCCAGTTCCGGGCCGCCGATAATGGCCGACGGCACGATCACACAGGTAGCGCCGACCGAAAGGGCGACAAGCCATTCCAATACCGACGGGTCGAAGCTCGGCGAGCAGATGTGCAGGAAACGGTGTTTCGGCTCCAGCCGGTACAGACCGACCGCGTGGTCGACCAGGCCACCGAGTCCGGCGTGGGTCACGGTGACGCCCTTGGGCATACCCGTCGAACCCGAGGTGTAGATGACGTACGCCGGATGCTGCAGCCGCAGTGGCGCGATCCGATCGGCATCGGTGAGCGGAGCGGCGGATCGGCTGGCGCACAACGCATCCGTCTCGGCGTCATCCAGCGCGAGCCACTGCACGTCGTCCGGCAACTGACCGCGGTATTCGGCAGTCGTCAGACCCACAATGGCGGCCGAGTCGGTCAACATGTGCCGCACCCGATCCACCGGATAGTTCGGATCGACCGGCACATGCGCACCACCGGCCTTCGACACCGCCAGAACCGCCGCCACCATCTCATAGGATCGCGGCAAAGCAACCGCCACAAGACTTTCCGGACCGACACCACGCTCGACCAGCACCCTGGCCAACCGCGATGAGAACTCGTCCAACTCGCGATAGCTCACCGAACGACCCCGGTATCGGACGGCCGTGCGATCGGCACCGCGGCGCAGTCCGCGCACCAGCAGATCCGGCAGCAACCCACCGGCCATCACATGGTCCGGCTGCACCTGAGTCAGGAATTTCGCCTCGGATTCGGCGAGCAGCGACAGATCACCCACCGGCAGCTCCGGCCGCGTGGTGATCGCCTCGAGCAGGCGCACGAACCGATCGGCGAATACCCGGATGGTGGACTCGTCGAACAGGTCACGCGCGAAGGAGAATTCGGCGTACATGCCGCCGCCGCTGTCCGCAGTGGCCGCCAGTTCGGTAATGGCAAGCGACAGATCGAATTTCGCGGTATCGATATCGAGCTCGACCGCACCGACCCGCAATTCGGGCAGCTCGAAGGAGTTGTCCGGCAGATTCTGGAAGGACAGCGCCACCTGGAACAGCGGATGCCGCGCCGTCGACCGCTCCGGATTCAGCAGATCGACGAGGCGCTCGAACGGAATATCGGCGTGCGCGAAGGCCTGCAGGTCGCGATCCTTGACCACGGACAGCAGTTCGGCGAAGTTCGCGCTGCCGCGAACTGGGGTCCGCAACACCAGGGTATTGACGAACATGCCGATGACATCGTCCAATTCGGCCGCGCCACGTCCGGCGACGGGAGTGCCGACGGCAATGTCCTCGGTGCCCGACAGGCGCGCCAGGAATACCGCGAGCGCGGTGTGCACGACCATGAAGATGGTCGCGTTCTGCTCGCGGCCGAGCTCCTGCAGCCTGCGGTGCACCCGCGGCTCGACGGTGAAGCCGACGGTGCCACCGGCGAACGACTGTGTCGTCGGGCGGGGCCGATCGGCGGGCAGGTTCAATTCGTCGGGCAGACCCGCCAGCGCGGTGCGCCAGAATTCGGTCTGCGCCGTGATCAGGCTGTCCGGGTCGTCCTCGGAGCCGAGCACCTCCCGCTGCCAGAGACTGAAATCCGCGTACTGCACCGGCAGCGGCTGCCATGCGGGCAGCACACCGGCCGCACGCGCGGCATAGGCCAGCATCAGATCGCGGGTCATCGGTCCCATCGACCAGCCGTCCGCGCTGATGTGATGGGCCACGAAGACCAGCACATACTCGTCCGTCGGTACCTCGGACGCGACGACCTGGAACAGCGCACCGCGCAATGGCACCTGATCGGTGACATCGAATCCGGCCGCGATGATCTCGACGACCTTCGCGCGCAACGCATCCGCCGCGATGGGCTGCGGCGTCAGATCCGGAACCGCCTGCGCCGCGGGCACGATCACCTGATGCGCGATACCGTCCCGGTCGGCCGGGTAGACGGTGCGCAGGGTCTCGTGCCGCTGCACCAGATCGGCGACGGCCTGCTGCAGGGCGGCGATATCCAGGGCACCGGTGAGCCGCACGGCGACCGGCAGATTGTTCACCGCGGATTCGGTATCGAACTGGTTCAGGAACCACATGCGCTGCTGCGCCAGCGACAGCGGAATCTGTTCCGGCCGCGGACCGGCCACCAATGGCACCGCGCGACGCTGACCGGCGCTCGGTGCGATCGCCGCCGCCAGTGCGGCCACCGTCGGCGCCTCGAAGACGGCGCGCACCGGGACGCGGCCGCCGATGGCGGTGCCGAGCCGGGCCACCACGCGGGTGGCGACGAGCGAGTTGCCGCCGAGGTCGAAGAAATCGTCGTCCGCGCCCGCGCGCTCGATGCCGAGCACCTCGGCGAATACCTCGGCGACGGTGCGTTCCAGCGCAGTCGCCGGTTCGCGGTAGGGCCGCCCGATGAACTCCGGTGCGGGCAGCGCCTTGCGGTCGAGTTTGCCGCTGGCATTGAGCGGCAGGGCATCCAGCCAGACGATGGCGGAGGGCACCATGTACGAGGGCAGCGCGGCCCGCGCGTGGTCGAGCAGGGCGTCATCGTCGGTCCGGGCACCGGGGGCGGCCACCACGTAGGCCACCAGCCGATCGCCGGTGCTCCCCTTGACCAGCGCCACCGCCGCACGCTGCACCGCGTCCAGGCCGAGCAGCACCGTCTCGATCTCACCGAGTTCGACGCGCTGACCGCGCAGCTTCACCTGGAAGTCGCTGCGGCCCAGGTATTCCAGCGCATGCGCGCCGTTGCCGGGCACCCAACGCACCACATCGCCGGTCCGGTACAGGCGCTCACCATCGGCGAGCGCGACGAACCGCTCGGCGGTCAGCGCCGGTGCGTTCACATAGCCACGCGCCAACTGCACACCGGCGATATACAACTCGCCGACCGCGCCGACCGGTACCGGCCGCAACTGCCGGTCCAGGACGTGCACTCGGGTATTCGCGACCGAGGTACCGATCGGAATCGCAACGCCCCCATTGACCTCGGCCGGGTAGGCGGTGACGACGGTGGCCTCCGCGGGCCCGTACCAGTTGAACAGGTCCGCATCCGGCAGGAAGCGGGTGAAGCGCGTCGCGGTCTCCGCGGACAGCGCCTCACCGGCGGCGAACACCCGCCGCAACGATGGATGCGCGGTCGTCCCCGCGGGCGCGCCATCGAGGAACGCATCCAGCATCGACGGCACGAAATGCACGGTGCTGACCGAGTATTCGTCGATCACCCGGGCCAGATACGCGGGATCGCGATGTCCGTCCGGTTCGGCGATAACCACCGCGGCACCGGTCTGCAAGGTCCAGAACAGTTCCCACGTCGAGATATCGAAGGTGATCGGCGTCTTGTGCAACACCACATCGCCGGGACCGTGCGGATAGGTGCGCTGCGCCCAACGGAATTGGTTCGCCATCTGCCGGTGGGTGATCGCCACACCCTTGGGCCGACCGGTCGAACCGGAGGTGTAGATGATGTACGCGGTGTTGTCCGGATGCGTCGCCGCGACGGTATCGGCCAGCAGATCGCCGAAGATCAGCGCAGCGGCGGAATCGAGCACGTCCACATGCACCAGCGGTGCGGCGGTCTCGGTGTCGAAGCCGGTCGCGGTCGTGGTCAGCACACAGACCGGAGCCGCACTGGTGAGCACATATTCGCTGCGCTCGGCCGGATGGTCGGGATCGATCGGCACATACGCACCGCCCGCCCGCAGCACACCGTAGATCGCCACAACCATCTCGATGCTGCGCCGCATCGCAACGGCCACCGGCGATTCCGATCCGACGCCGCGACCGGCCAGCTCCCGGGCCAGCTCGCGCGAGCGGGCATCGAGTTCGGCGTAGCTGAGGGTGGTATCGCCGAAGATCACCGCCGGTGCCTCGGGCGTGCGGGCGACCTGCGCATCGAACAGCGTCAGCAGCGTCGAATCATCCAGCAGCTCGGGCACTCGGGTGGCATTGGCGGCGTCGAGCACGGCCCGGTCGGCGTCGGTCAGCGCGTCCACTTCGGCGATCCTGGCGAGCGGATCGCTGAGGAATCGGCCGATCAGCGCCGAGAAGCGCTGTGCGAGGGCCTGTGCCGCCGTCTCGTCGTAGATATCGCGCAGGTATTTGAGGGTGACGTGCATCCGGACATCGGGCACGACCACCACGGTCACCGGATAGTGCGTACCGTTCACCGCGACCGCGCCGGTGATACTCATGCCATCGATCGCGCCCGCCGCCGCGGTCAGCGCCTTGCCGTCGACCGGGAAGGATTCGAAGACCACCAGCGAATCGAAAAGCCCCTCGACGCCGACGATTTCCTGGATCTCACTCAGCCCGACATAGTGATGGTCGAGCAGTGCCGCCTGTTCGGCCTGCAGCTGGCGCAGCAGATCGGCCAGGGTGTCGTCGGCATTCAGCCGCACCCGAACCGGAATCGCGTTGAGGAACAGCCCGACCATGGTCTCGATGCCATCCAGCTGCGGCGGCCGGCCGGAGACGGTGGCGCCGAAGACCACATCGTCGCGGTCCACAGTGCGGCCGATGAGCAGACCCCAGGCGGCCTGGATAACGGTATTGACGGTGACCCCGGCATCGGCGGCCAACCGGCTCAGCGCCTTGGTGTCGTCCTCGGACAGCTCGAAGTCGATTTCGCCTACGCCAGCGGAGATTTCGCGTGCCGGATCGACCGGGGCCAGCGGCGTCGGCTCGGTAATACCGGCCAGCACCTCGCGCCAGGCGGCGCGGGCGGCGCTGTGGTCCTGTGCGCCGAGCCAGGCCAGATAGTCGCGGTAGGAACGGGCCTGCGGCAGCTGGGACGCGTCGCCGCCGAGGACGTACAGGGTCAGCAGATCCTGGGTCAGCAGCGGCATCGACCAGCCATCGATGAGGATGTGATGGCTGGTGACCAACAGGTGGTAGGCATCGGTCGCCGAACGGATCAATGCGAAGCGCAGCAGCGGCGCGGTGCGCATATCGAAGTGGTCGGCCAGATCCGCCGCCATGATCCGGTGCAGTTCGGCGGCGGCGTCGTCCGACCCGAGATGGGTGAGATCGATGGCGCGCCACGGCACTTCGACCGCATCGAGCACGACCTGCACGGGATTGCCATCGGAATCCTCGGCGAAGGCCACCCGCAGGTTGACATGCCGGCCCACCACGGCGACGGCCGCCGCGTGCAGCCGCTCGGTATCGACATCGCCGCCGAGATCGACCATGAACTGGGTCATGTACGCATCGACCGACGATTCGGCCAGCTGCGCGTGGAACAGCATGCCCGACTGCAGCGGGGTCAGCGGCCAGACCTCGGCCAGCTTCGGGTATTCCCGCGCCAGGCGGTCGCTATCGTCCTGCGACAGCTCGACCAGCGGCCCGGTCGCCAACTGCACGTCGGTCTCGGCCGGTGCGCCCATGGTGGCGAGCGGTGCGAGGGCGCCCACCGTGCGCGATTCGAAAACGTCTCGCGGCGTGAAGATCACACCGCGCGCCCTGGCCCGGGACACCACCTGAATGGAGGTGATGCTGTCGCCGCCGAGTGCGAAGAAGTCGTCGTCGAGACCGATGCGCTCGATGCCGAGCACCTCGCCGAGCACCTCGGCAATGGCCCGTTCTATATCCGTCTCCGGCGCCCGGTACTGCTTGGTCTCCAGTACGGGGGCGGGCAGTGCGCGCCGGTCCAGCTTGCCGACCGGGGTCAGCGGAATCGTGTCGAGCACGATAATGGCGGTCGGCACCATATGCGCGGGCAGGGAGCGTTCGGCGAAGGCCGTCAGCTCGTCGGTGTCCACCGCCGCATCGCCCGCCGCGTGCACATAGGACGCGAGAATCGTTGCGCCGGTATCGAGTTTGTGCCCGATGGTGACGGCGAAGTCCACACTGTCGTGTGCGCCGAGCACCGCATCGATCTCGCCGAGTTCGATGCGGAAGCCGCGGATCTTCACCTGGAAGTCATTGCGGCCGATATATTCGATCTCGCCGGAGGCGGTCCAGCGCACCAGGTCGCCGGTGGCGTAGAGCCGAGCACCACTGGGGTCGAACGGATTCGGCACGAAACGCGATGCGGTCAGCGCGGGGCGCGCGTGATAGCCGCGGGCGACCTGTGCGCCCGAGATGTACAGCTCGCCGACCACACCGCTGGGCACCTGATTCAGCCGGTCATCGAGCACATATTCGGTAATGGCCCGGATCGGCCCGCCGATCGTCACGGGCGCACCGGGTGTCAGCGGCGCGCTGATATTGGTCATGATGGTGGTCTCGGTCGGCCCGTAGCCATTGAAGAACTCGCGGGTTCGACCATCCACGATCGGTAGTACCCAGCGCCGCACCAGATCCGGCGGGCAGGCCTCACCACCGGCGACAACAACCCGGAAATCGTCGAGTCCGGTCGGATCGACGGAGGCGAGCGCGGCCGGGGTGATGAACGCGTGCGTCACCCGCTCCCTGCGCAGCAGCGCCGCCAGCTCGTCGCCGCCGAAGATATTCGGCGCGACCACCACCATGGTCGCCGCACCACCGAGCGCGAGCAGCAGCTCGAGCACCGACGCGTCGAATGACGGCGACGCGAAATGCAGTGTGCGCGACTGGTTGGTGACGCGATAGCGCTCCCGCTGTTCAGCACAGAAGCTGGACAGTCCGGCCTGTGTGACGACAACGCCCTTCGGCTTGCCCGTGGAGCCCGAGGTGTAAATGACATAGGCCGGATATTCCGCCCGCACCGCGCGGACCCGGTCCGCATTGGTGATCGCCTCGCTCGAGTATTCCTCCAGGCGCACCGCGAATTCGGGCGTATCGATGACCAGCCACTCGACCCGATCCGGCAGCCGCTGGGCCACCTCGGCGACGGCGAGGCCGAGCACCGCACCGGAATCGGTCACCATATGCGCGACCCGCTCGGTCGGATAGTTGGGATCGACCGGCACGAATCCGGCACCGGTCTTGGCGACCGCCCAGACCGCGACCACCGATTCGAGCGATCGCGGAATGCCAACGGCCACGAGGTCTTCCGGACCGACACCGCGTTCGATGAGCAACCGGGCCAGCCGCGTGGACCGGTCGTCGAGTTCGGCGTAGCTCAGCTGTCCCAGCGTCGCGGTGGCATCGGCGAAGACGACGGCGGTGCCGTCCGGATTCGCCTCGACCGCGGTCGCCATCAGCTGCGGCAGCGTGGTGACCCGCGGCTGCCGGGTCCGGACCGGGCGGGTGCGAGCGGGGCGGGTCACGCGAACATCCCTCCGAGCGACTGCCCGCGGGTCGCGGAATACAACGCTGTCCGCATCAGACCGTGACGCTGATGCGCCCGCTCCTGTCCAAGCACCCGATATCCCGGCACCCCAACCATAGGAACTTTCCTCACCTCGCCCATCGTCACTTCGCCAACCGGTCGCCGCCGGTGTCGACCTGTGCGCACACAGGCCAATGGATCTTCTGCGTGGAAGATCAACTCGGGTCGCCCGGCCTCTGGACGCCCAGCAGCGCACCGACTTCGACGACGGCCGCGACGGCGCCGAATTCCGGCGCGGGCGCGCCATCGTCGAGCACCACGGCTTGTAGATCCTCCAGCCCCGTCACATCGACGGTTCCGAGGCCGGAACGATCGATGAACAGATGCGTCACCCATTCGTCGGCCAACAGTGCCGACAGCGTTACGCTGTCCAGCTCACCGCCCGCCGTCAGCACCACCGACGCACCGTTCTCACCGGCCGCGACGACCTCCAGCAGCGCAGCCGCGGAATCCGCGCGGCCATACCGGAACAGACGCGATTCGAAGGTCAGCTCGGTGCGCGCCCGCAGTCGCTTGGTCGCCAGCGCGATGTCGTTGTAGGACAGCGTCACCCCGGCCACGAAGGCCGGATCCTCACCGCGCAGCGCCTGGGTCCGGTTCGCATAGGTCACCGGTCGCGGCGATTCGGCGGCGATCGCACCGAGTACGGCCGGATCGTCGAGGGCGAGCCAGTCGATGCCGCCGGTATCGATGGGAGCGTGGCCGATGGTCAGGCCGACCTTGATTTCCAACCCGTCGGGCAGTGCCGCGCTGCGGGCACTCGCCAGCGGTGGTCCGTCGAATGCGGTGACCGGGGCCAGTGCGGCACCCGCCTTGAGCACCGCCCAGGCGGCGACCACCGCGTCCACACTCCGATCGAGCCGGATCGCGACACCGGTGCGCGGCCCGCAGCCACGGGCGATCAGCACCCGCGCCAGTCGCGAGGACCTGGCGTCGAGCTCCTGGAAGGACACGGCGTCCTCCCCGAAGACCACCGCGGGCCCGTCCGGATCGTCCTCCACCGCGGCGGCCAGCGCCTGGGTCAGCGCCGCACCGCTGGTGACCGGAACACCGTCGGCGGCCTGCTCCAGCGCGCTGTCCGGTGCGGCCGCGCCGCGATCGCGCTCGGCCGCATCGAGGATATCGATATCGCCGACGCTGACCTGCGCATCCGCCACCACGGCGGTGCAGATGCGGGTCAGCCTGCGGCCGAACGCCTGCACCGTCGACTCGTCGAAAAGGTCCGTCGCGTAATTGAATACCGCGACCAGCTCACCTGGTGCACCGTCCTCGCGATGGCGCGGCTCGATGGTCAGCTGCAGATCGAACTTCGCCGCGACGGCGCCGGTATCCAGTGCCGCAACTGTGAGACCGGGCAGTTCCAACCGCGGCGGCTCGATATTGTCGAACGACAGCACCACCTGGAAGAGCGGATTGTGCGAGGTCGCGCGGTTCGGCAGCACCACCTCGACCACCCGCTCGAACGGGATATCGGCATTGCCGAAGGCCGAAAGATCGGTTTCGCGAACATGTTCGACGAGGGCGTCGAAGGTGGTCGCCGATTCGGTCGCGGTGCGCAGCGCCAGGGTGTTGACGAACATACCGACCAGATCATCGAGCGCGCGCTCGCCACGGCCGGCGATCGGGGTGCCGATCGTAATATCGGAGCTGCCCGACAACCGCGCGAGCAGCACCGCGAGCGCGGCGTGCACGACCATGAACAGCGACGAATTGTGTTCGCGGGAAATGCGGATCAACCCGGCGTGCACCTCGGGCGAGAGGGTGAAACCGGTCGACGCGCCGCGCATGGACGGCACCGCGGGGCGCGGCCGGTCCAGTGGCAGCTCCAGCGCGCCGGAATGTCCGGCCAGCTGTTCGCGCCAGTAGGCCAATTGCTGTGCGGCCACCGAATTCTCGTCGTCATCGCTGCCGATGACCTCGCGCTGCCAGAGCGCGAAGTCGGCGTACTGCACCTCGAGCGGTGTCCAGGTCGGGACATTGCCCGCACAGCGCGCGGCGTAGGCGAGCATCAGATCGCGGGCCAGCGGGGCCATCGAGGCGCCATCGGCCGAAATGTGGTGCACCACCATGGCCAGCAGATGCCGGTTCGGAGCCAAATGATCGGCACTAGCGCCGCGCAGCAGCGCGCCGCGCACCGGAACCTGTTCGGTCACATCGAATCCGGTCGACATCAGCTCGGTGATGCGCACAATGGGTTCGGTGGTCGACTCGACCGTGAGCCCGCCCGGCCAGGCCTCGGCGACCGGCAGGATCTGCTGGTACGGCAGCCCACCCGGACCCGTCGCCGGGTAGCGGGTACGCAGCGCCTCGTGCCGTTCCAGCACATCGGCGACCGCATCGCGCAGCGCCTGCACATCGAGCGCACCGGTCAGACCGATGGCCAGCGGGATGTTGTAGGCCGCCGAGCGGGTATCGAACTGGTTGAGCACCCACATGCGCTGCTGGGCCAGCGACAGCGGCACCCGCTCGGGACGCACCGACGCAACCAGCGGCGCACGGGAACCGTTCGACGAACCGGGCACGATCCGGGCGGACAGCGCCGCGACGGTCGAGGCCTCGAAGAGTTCGCGCACCGAGACATTCGCGTCCAGCGCCTCATTGATCCGGCTGACCGCCCTGGTGGCCAGCAGCGAATTGCCGCCCAGACCGAAGAAGTCGTCGTCGAGGCCGACATCGCGCACACCGAGCAGTCCGCCGAACACGCTGGCAACGGCCTGTTCGATGGGCGTCTGCGGGGCACGGTAGGTGACGCCGCTGACGAATTCCGGTGCGGGCAGCGCCTTTCGGTCCAGTTTGCCGTTCGGGGTCAGCGGCAGTGCGTCCAGTACGACGATCGCGTCGGGAACCATATAGCTGGTGAGGAATTCGGCAACGGCGGCACGCAGTTCGGTGTCGTCCAATTGCGCATCGGCCTCGGCCACCACATATCCGACCAGCCGGTCACCGGCGTGCTCGTCGGAGCGCACCAGCACGACGGACTGGCTGACCCCGGACTGAGCGAGCAGCGCCGCCTCGATCTCACCGAGTTCGATACGGAAGCCGCGCAACTGCACCTGCTGGTCGCTGCGACCGGCGTATTCGAGATTCGCCTGACCACCGAAGCCGGCCCAGCGGCCGAGGTCGCCGGTGCGGTACATGCGCGAGCCCGGCGCCCCGAACGGATTGGCCACGAAGCGGGTCGCGGCGAGTCCGGGCCGACCGAGGTAGCCGCGGGACAGCTGCGCACCGCTGACATAGATTTCGCCGGCCACCCCGACCGGAGCCGGATGCACGCGATCGTCGAGCACATAGCTCTCCAGGCCGGGCAGCGCGCGGCCGATGGCACTGGCCGGATTCTCGGCAAGCTGCTCGTCCAGCGCCAGGAACGACACGTGCACCGTGGTTTCGGTGATGCCGTACATATTGACCAGCCACGGCGCGTTGTAGGGGTGCCGCTCGTACCAGCGCCGCAGCTGCCGCAGATCCAGTGCCTCGCCGCCGAATACGACATAGCGCAATGCGAATTTGCCCTGATCGCCCGCGTGCGAGGCGCGGTCGGCCTCGGCGAGCTGGTAGAACGCCGACGGCGTCTGGTTGAGCACCGTGACCTGTTCGCGAATCAGCAACTCGCGGAACTGTTCCGGGGAGCGGGAGGTCAGATAGTCGACGACCACGACGGTGCCGCCATTGGCGAGCGCGCACCACAGTTCCCACACCGAGAAGTCGAAGGCGAAGGAGTGGAACAGCGTCCACACATCGGTCTCGTCGAATTCGAACATCAACTGGGTATTGGCGAACAGCTCCACCACATTGCGGTGGGCCACACCGACGCCCTTCGGCACACCGGTGGAGCCCGAGGTGTAGATGACGTAGGCCAGATTGTCCGGACGCAGCCGGGCCGTGCGCTCGATATCGGTGATCGACGATTCGCCGAAGCCCGCGGTGTCCTCCAGCAGCACGATCGGCAGCTCCGTCGCCGGAATATCGGCCATCAGATCGGCGGTGGTCAGCACGCAGGTCGGCTGGGCGTCGGTGAGCATGAACTCGAGCCGCTGCGCCGGGTAGGTGGTGTCGATCGGCAGGTATCCGGCGCCGGCGGTGAGCACACCGAGCAGTGCAGTGGGCAGCTGTTCGGTCCGCCCCACGGCAACGGCCACCAGCGATTCCGGCCCGGCGCCGCGCGCCATCAGCGCCCGCGCCACCCGGTTCGCGCGCCGCTGCAGTTCACCGAAACTCAGTGCGGTATCGCCGAATCGGACCGCGATCGCATCCGGACGGCGGCGCGCCTGCTCCTGGATGAGGTCGACCAGGGTCACGTCGGGCACCGTCGCCCCGTCCGAATTCCATTCGTGCAGAACCAGCTCGCGCTCGCCGGGGGCGAGCAGGTCGATATCGCCGAGCACCGCGTCGGAATCGGCCGCCACCGCGGACAGTACGCGCAGGAAGCGATCGGCGAAGTCCTGCACGGTCGCGGCGTCGAACAGATCGGTGGCATAGGTGAAGGTCGCCGACATCCCCTGCTGGTCGGCATTTTCCGCGATCTCCAGCTGCAGATCGAACTTCGCCAGCGATACCGCGTGATCCACGCTCGACACGGTCAGCCCCGGCAGCTCCAGTTCGGTGCGCGCCAGATTCTGGAATACCAGCATCACCTGGAACAGCGGATGCCGAGCCGCCGAGCGCACCGGATCCAGCAGCTCGACCAGCCGCTCGAACGGCACATCGGCATGGCCGAAGGCCGCGACGTCGGTCTTGCGCACCGCGCGCAGCAGCTCGTCGAAGGTCATGGCGGGATCGATCTCGGTCCGCAACACCAGGGTGTTGACGAACATGCCGATCAGATCGTCCAGCGCCGCCTCGCCACGACCGGCCACCGGGGTGCCCACCGCGATGTCGCGGGTGCCCGACAGCCGGGCGAGCAGCACCGCGAGCGCCGCGTGCACGACCATGAAGAGCGTCGAATTATGCTCGTGCGCAAGCTGATTCAGTCGGGCGTGGACGTCCGGGCCGACCTCGAAGGCGATGACGGCACCCTGGTTGGACGCGGCGGCCGGACGTGGTCGATCCGCGGGCAGATCCAATTGTTCCGGCAGCGCGGCCAATTCGTTGCGCCAGTAGGCGATCTGCTGGGCGAGGACCGATTCCGGATCGTCCTCGCTGCCCAGGGTTTCGCGCTGCCAGATGGTGTAGTCGGCGTATTGCACAGCGAGCGGCGGCCACTCCGGCCGTCCGCCGCGCACCCGATCGGAATAGGCCGACATCAGATCCCGGGCCAGCGGGCCGAGCGAGAAACCGTCCGCCGCGATGTGGTGTACCACGCAGACCAGCACGTATTCGGATTCGTCGAGTTGGAACAGCCGCAGGCGCACCGGCGGCGCGGTCGTGACATCGAATCCGGCCAGCACCTCGGCGATGATCAGATCCGAAAGTTCCGGTGTGGCCGCGCTGGTCACCGCGAGTTCCAGCACCGCGCGCGCATCGCCCGCGGGCAGCACGACCTGGAAGCCCTCGCCGTCGATCTCCGGGTAGATGGTGCGCAGCACCTCGTGCCGCTCGACCAGATCGCGCCCCGCGGCCCGCAGGGCATCGATATCCAGTCGCCCGGACAGCCGCACCGCGAGCGGAATGTTGTTGACCGCGCTCGCGGCATCGAAGCGGTTCAGGAACCACATCCGCTGCTGTGCGTAGGACAGCGGAATCCGGTCGGGGCGGGTCTGCGCGGTGAGCGCCCGGCCGCTGGCCGAACCCGCATGCTGCTCAACCCGTTCGGCCAGCACCGAGACCGTGGACGCCTCGAAGATCACCTGCACCGGCACCCGCACGTCGAGTGCGAAACCGATGCGCGCGGCCGCCTGTGCGGCCAGCAGCGAATTGCCGCCGAGTTCGAAGAAATCGTCATCCGCGCCGACGCGCGCATCCTGCGCACCACCGAGCAGCAGGGCCGCGAAGACCTCGGCGACGATCTCCTCGACCGGTGTCGAGGGCGCACGGAACTGCCGCGCCGCGAAGACCGGTTCGGGCAGCGCCGCCCGGTCCACCTTGCCGACCGGGGTGAGCGGAATCTCATCCAGCACCATGATGGCGGCCGGAATCATGTAGTCGGGCAACGACTCCCCGATATGGTCCGCCAGCGCACCGGTATCGACGGTGCTACCGGCGCGCGGCAGCACATAGGACACCAGCGCGGTCGTGCCCGAGGGCAGGGTCTTGCCGAGGGTGGCCGCGAAGTCGACATCCGGATGGGCGGTGAGCACATTGTCGATCTCGCCGAGTTCGATGCGCAGGCCGCGAATCTTGACCTGGAAATCGGAGCGGCCCAGATACTCCAGCACACCGGCGTCGGTGCGCCGCACCAGATCTCCGGTGCGGTACAGGCGCGCACCCGGGTTATCGGCCTCCGTGCCGAAGGGACTGGCCACGAAGCGCTCCGCGGTCAGCTCCGGGCGGCCGAGATAGCCCTGTGCGAGCACCGCACCCGAGACGTAGAGCTCACCGACGACACCCGCGGGGACCGGACGCAAGCGGGAATCGAGAATGAACGCGCCGACGCCCGAAATTGCGGAGCCGACGGTGACGGGCTCACCGGGCACCAGCGCCGCGGTGCTGGTGACCATGACGGTCGCCTCGCTCGGCCCGTACGCATTGAACATGGACCGGCCGTGATCGCCCCAGCGCGCCACCAGATCTGCGCCGAGCCGGTCGCCACCGGCCACCACGACCTGCAGATCATCGAGATCGTCGGTATCGAGCGATTCCAGCGCACCGGGCGTGATCAGCAGATGGCTGACCTGTTCGCGGCGCAGCAGATCGGCGAGTTCGACACCGCCGAATACCGTCGGCGGCGCGATGACCAGCGTCGCACCCACCGAGAAGGTGAACAGCGTCTCCATCAGCGAGAAGTCGAAGCTGGGCGAACTCAGATGTGACACGCGCGCATCGGCGTCGATCAGATAATGCTCACCGACCGCCGCCAGACCGGCCAGACCGGTGTGGGTGACCGCGACCCCCTTCGGCTTACCGGTGGAACCCGAGGTGTAGATGACATAGGCGGGGTGCTGTTCATTCACCACGCGCACCCGGTCCGCATAGGAGACCGGATGGTCCGGCCGGGCGGCGATCCGCTCGGATACCACCGGATCATCCAGTTCGATCCAATAGGTCGAGGTGCCCAGCTTGGCCCGATGTGCCTTGGTGGTCAGGCCGAATTCGGCGCCCGAATCGGTCACGATGTGCTCGATCCGGTCCGGCGGATAGTTGGGATCGACCGGCACATAGGCCGCGCCCGTCTTCGCGATCGCCCAGAGCGCGACGATCGATTCGACCGAACGGGTAATGCCCATCGCGACGAAATCGCCCGCGCCGACCCCGCGCTCGATCAGCTCGCGCGCCACCCGCGAGGAGGCGGCGTCGAGTTCACGGTAGGTGAGTTCACGCTGATCGGCCGCATCGCCGGACGGATTGAACCGCAGCGCGACCGAAGTCGCCGCGGACTCCACCGCGGCGGTGAGCAGCTGCGCGAACAGCGGGCTGCCCGACCTGCGGCGACGACTACCACGGGCGGAACGGCGGGCAGTTTCCATTCGAGTGCATTTACCTCTCGCGTCGAGCTAGGACCTGCCCCACCCTCCTTGGAGGGCATCACCGGGGCCGCAGTCCGAGCCATCATATAAGCCTGCAGCATGCACGGTCGCGCCCGCGCCGCATGGGCGCAGACGTGACAGATGTGTATCGGTCTCAGACGGTCGATGTTGCGATGCGCCCCCATCTCAGTGAACTACGTCACATAACAGGTATACGTCTCCGACGCGTATTCCTCCATTGAAAAATCACACCTCACTTCATTCGTTGAGCCACCGCTCGATCTGATCGAGGTCTGCGGTCGAATAGATATTCGCGCCGTCTTCGGCGTCGAGCAGCATCCAGTCGTACGGCGCCCTGGACGCGCGTTCGAGCCGATATCCCACACGCCCGGCTCGCGCGGTGAGTTGTCGAATCCGCACCGATATGGAATCAGTTGGTTCCGGCTGAAGCCGCCTGTCGTCGCTCATCGAACGAACCGCCCTCGTGAATTCCTCAGGGGCGGTGCAACTTCCGCCCAGTACCCATGCCGAATCGCGTCCCATAACCGCGAGAGCTCGGGAAAGCGCTCTCGCATCTGCACCAGGTCCGGGGCCGAAGCCACCATGAACGAAACCAGGGGTTTCTCGGCCCCGCTGCGTACCAGCGTTATCCGAATGCGGTACTGGTCTACCTGCCACTCGGCCGACCAGCCGTCTACCTCGGTGCGATGCTCGCTCCCGGCCACCTCTATCGGGCTCGCGAGTCGTACGGATCGCACGCCAGGGTCTCGAGCCCCTCCAGCACCTCACGCAACGTGCCCGGTGAGTGGCCGCCGGGCGGTAGTGCGGCGATCTCGGCCGCTATTGAGTAATCGATACCTCTCGCGGCGGCACGTTCACGCGGGCTCATCGACTGCGGAACCAACCGCCCGGCGAGCACGAGCGTCTGATACGCCGCCGCCTTCCACACGCACCGGTCGATACGGCACGCACGATGCCGTTGCCACAGACCATGCGCCAACGTCACGTCCACGGCATCGCACAGCGGCGGCGCGGCAACGAGTATCTGTCGCCCGGTCATGCCGCCGGATCCGTTTCATACGCCAACATCGTTGGGAGACACGCAGATTCGAGGCGGCAATTCGCACATTTGGCACACACTTGCTTCACACCCCCGACTGCCCGAAGTCGAATGGCCTCGTAGCCAAGGTGTTTCAGCCCAACTGCGTGATCTGGTAGCGCCCCCTCCGCGCTTGTGTGGTCACGACGAGCGCACGGTCGGTGAGATTTGCCAGGGCTTGGCGCGTCTTCCATTTCGTAAGGCTCGCTGAGATCATGATCTGCTGTTCTGTAAGCATCCCTCCGCAGCTCAGCGCCCGTAAGACACGCGCATGAGCGACGTTGAGGATTCCGTGTTGCTCGGCCATGTGGTTATGTTGCTCCCCGCACACGGCGTCAGTGGGTCCGAAGTGGACAGTCCGATCAAAGTTGCCGGTTCGCCCAGAATTCGGACCGGCCGACACACGGGATAAGTCCGAACCGGACTGCGACCTGGGCCGTTTCGGACCAAGCGGGGAAATGGGGAGCCATGGTGCGGGAGGATCAACCGGACTCGACGCTGCCACGTCGCCAACTCGGCCGCGCGCTGCGAGAGGCCCGCGAGGGTGCCGGGTTCACGCTCGAGCAGGCTGCGCGCGAGATGGAGATGGGGAAGACCTCGGTAATACGTGTCGAAAAGGGGCACAACGACAAGGTCAAAATGCGCGACGTCGAAGGGTTCGGCCGCGTCTACGGCCTCAGTGAGGAACGGATCGAGGAGCTGAAAGCTCTTGCGCAAGAGACCGCGACGAAGTCGTGGTGGCAGGGAATACGCCATCTGATGCGATCTGGGTACAGCACCTATCTCGGGCTGGAATCCGGCGCATCACGGCTGACCTTCTATCAGCCAATGATCGTTCCCGGACTGTTTCAGTTGATCGACTATGCCAGGGCCATCGAACAACCGTTTCTACCGGGTGACACACCGGAAGATCTCGAACGCCGAGTCGAAGTCCGCTTACGACGATCCTCGATTCTGACTCGGCAACACAAACCAATAGCGGCTGAGTTCATCCTGCATGAGTGCGTTCTGCATACAGTCGTCGGATCGCGTGCAGTCATGGCCACGCAACTGAGGCATATCGCCGATATGAGCACCCGACCGAATATCACCGTTCGGATATTGCCGTTCGCGGCCGGGTTTCCTGGCAACATGGCTCCGGTTCTGCCGTATATCATTCTCGATTTCCCCACAGACAGCCGAAGTTTCGGGACGGAACCTCCAGTCGTCTTCACCGAACACACACTTGGAACGATGTTCCTCGAGGACAAAGCCGACGTGCAGCGTTGCCGCGAGATTCACGACGACCTCCGACGTGCCACACTGGACGAGCAAGCATCGAGGGACCTGCTCAGGCAGGTAGCAAGGAGATATGACCGGTGACCATCGACGTGACCGGCGCGCACTGGTTCAAGTCATCGCGCAGTAGTACCGGCAGCGAGTGCGTGGAAGTCGCCTGGCTCGAAGCCGGTCATGTCGGTATCCGCGACTCGAAGAACCCCACCGGCCCCGCACTGGTCTTCACACCAGCCGAGTGGGACGCCTTCACAGCTGGCGTACACGACGGCGAGTTCAACCAGCGCGCATAGCTCTCCGCCCCTGCCACACAAGGAGATACGGTCCATGACTATCAACCTGACCGACGCGCAGTGGTTCAAGTCCTCGCGCAGCGGTTCGGCCGGTGAATGCGTTCAAGTCGCCTGGCTCGAAGCCGATCATGTCGGTGTCCGCGACTCGAAGAACCCCACCGACCCCGCACTGATCTTCACACCAGGTGAGTGGGCCACCTTCACCACCAACGTGCACGCTGGCAACTTCCACCGTCCCGCATAGCATCTCAAAAGCGATCGGGCCCGCCGAGGGTAGTCAAACGGTACGTCGCCGCCCCCACCCACAACCACCATTCGACTACCCTCGACACGCTCGAGAACGCAACCACAGCCAGTCGACCGCGCTGGAAGCCGTCTGCCTGCCCACCTGGCTGCGGAAGGTAAGCCGGGTACGGCACACGACGCGCCCAGCACTGCACCCGTAAAACCACGGACGCCAAACCATTCCGGGTCCAGCAACCCCGGAAAGTCGGTGCAGGACAACAGGACCTACCGCAGCCTACCCAACCCGAACGCACCCCTCGCCCCGGCCACCCACCCCTCCAGAGCCACCACAACAACCCATCAAGTGCGCACTGATCTTCACCCCTGACCAGTGGGACGCTTTCACCGCTGGCATGCAGGCTGGCGAGTTCAACCAGCCCGCATAGCCATCATCACGCACCGAACTCAGCGCCGCACACAAAGCCTCGACCCAACACGCGGCAACTGACGCCGATCTCCAGCGCTGGTTCCGGCCACGTGCCAACCTGGACAACCGATCACCTGCATCCTCGCAGGAAAAACGCCGAGAGCGCCCCTCCACCAATACATTCCCGAGTGCTCGCCTATCCGGGACAGGGGTGCGTTCGGGTTGGTTGGCCTGCGGTAGGTCCTGTTGTCCTGCACCGACTTCCCGGGTTGCCGGCCCGGAATGGTTTGGCGTTCCGTGGTTTTACCGGTGCAGTGCTGGGCGCGTCGTGTGCCGTACCCGCCTTACCTCCCGCAGCCAGGTGGACAGGCCCACAGCTTCCAGCCCAGTCAACTGGCTGTGGTTGCGTCCTCCAGAAACAAGCACCCCCACCACCCCACATCCGAACTGGACAAATGATCATGTGGCACCTATGGCGGCATCGCCCGAGAAGCCGCCGCCACCAGTGCCACCTGATCTTGATCGCTGGACGGGTTGTCGGTGGGGGTGGGGATAGTGGGGGGATGGGGGTATTGGATGAGGCGTTTGTGGGGTCTTGGGCGGTGGCGGCGGGGTTGGTTACGCGGTGGGAGCTGCGGCACAACTTTGTGCGGGTGTTTCCGGATGTCTATATGCGCAAAGGGGGGTCGCTCGATGCGGGAGGCATGGCCCGCGCGGCGGCGCATTGGGCGAAAGGTGATGGTGTTCTGATCGGGTGCTCGGCGGCCGCGATGCATAACACCCGCTGGCTCGATGCCGATCAACCCGCGGAGATCGCCAGGGGCGGACATTGCCGCCCGCCCTGCGGAATTCGTGCTATCCGCTCAGTTATCGAGCCGAGCGAATGCTGTGAGGTCGACGGGTTCAACGTCACAACTCCGGCGCGCACAGCATTCGACCTCGGCCGGTGCCTGCCGCGCGAGCGGGCAACACCGATTCTGGACGCACTGTGTGCAGCCACCGGACTCGAACCGGGTGAGGTTGCGACCTTGGCATCGAAACATCCGGGCGCACGTTTCCTCAACCGCTTACGCACAACGCTCGCCGTCGTCGATCCAGGCGCCGAATCCCCACCCGAGACCCAAACACGCTTACTCCTGATAGACAACGGCTTACCCCGCCCCACAACACAATTGGTGATCCGCGATCACTACGGCGAATTCATCGCGCGCGTCGACCTCGGTTGGCGCAAGTGGCAGGTGGCCGTCGAATACGACGGCGCCCAACACTGGACCAACCCCACCCAACGCACCAAGGACATCGACCGCATAGCCCGCATCGAAGCCCAGGGCTGGCGAGTAATCCGCCTCAACGCCACCCTCCTCCACCACCGCCCCCACGTAATCCTCGACCGCATCCGCACCGCCCTCACCACCCAGGGTGCTCGACTGGACGGATGATCACGTGGAAATCATGGTGGCAAAACGCGAGAGGCTACCGCCACCAGTTCCACCTGATCTTGATCGCCTACCTGGGGCGCCATACCTGGGTCAGCACCTTGCCGATTTCGGCGAGACCGGGGGCGGTGGTCATGCGCCAGTGGGTGGTTGGGACCGCGTGGTTGTCCAGCGCGCCGTGGACCACCTCGGCCCAGATCGACGCACCGATCGAACCGGTCGCGTCGTCGAGCGCCGCGGTGAAGTAGATGACGTCGCCGTGGAAGCGTGCCGGACGATAGTCATTGCGCAGGACCACCGAATGTATTGCGGTATCCAGTACCCGGGTGAACCGGTCGGAGCCGAAGGAGGCGAACGGCTCGGGCAGTTCGACCAGTCGTTCGGCCAGTGCGTCCCAGTCCACATCGGTGTCGAAGCCGAGGTCACCGGCCTGTTCACCGAGCAATCCGCCGATCAGCTCGGCCACCGGCACCGGCGAGCCCGCGCCCTGGGCGCGTTCGTCGGGCGGATCGGCCATATAACTGTCCATTACCGCGAGCGTGGCCACCTGCTGTCCCGCGCGCTGCAGCTGGACCGCGATCTCGTGCGCGAAGACACCGCCCATCGACCAGCCGAGCAGGTGATACGGCCCCTGCGGCTGGACCGAGCGGATCGCATCCACATAGATGCGCGCCCACTCCTCGATCGTGTCCGGTAGCACCGCCGCGATCGCCAGCGTCGGCGCCTGCACGCCGTAGATCGGACGATCTACATCGAGGGAGGCGGCCAGACCCGCGAACGACCACGCGATACCGGATACCGGATGGATGCAGAACAGCGGTTCGGCCGAACCACTGGCCCGCAGCGGCAGCACCACATCGAAGGCCGCCTCGCCTTCGACCTGACCGCTGGCCCGGCGCGCCATTTCCGCGACGAATTCGCCCGGCGTCGGCGCGGTAAACACTCGCATCACCGGAATCTTCTCGCCGAGCACCGAACTCAGCCGCGCGGTGAGCTTGGTGGCGATCAGCGAATTGCCGCCGCGTTCGAAGAAGTTGTCGTCCATACCGAATCGATCGAGCTCGAGCACCTGCGCAAAGGCGGTGGCGATTGCTTCCTCGATCGGCGTGGCGGGCGCGCGGTACTGGCGTGCCTCGAATGCCGGATCGGGCAGCGCGCGCCGATCCAGCTTGCCATTCGGTGTCAGCGGCATGACATCGAGCACCACGATCGCGGCGGGGACCATATAGCCGGTGAGGAATTCGGCCACCTGTGTGCGCAGTTCATCCGGATCGATGCGGGCGCCGGAGGCGGGCACCACATAGCCGACGAGCTGATCGCCGAGGCGTTCGGTCGAGCGGACCAGGACGACGGACTGGCTGACCGATGGCTGGGCGAGTAGCGCGGATTCGATCTCGCCGAGCTCGATTCGGAAGCCACGCAACTGGACCTGCTGATCACCGCGTCCGGCGTAGGCCAGTCCGGTCACCTCGTCGAAGTTGCCCCAGCGCCCGAGGTCACCGGTGCGGTACATGCGAGATCCCGGCGAGCCGAACGGATTCGCGACGAACCGCACGGCGGCCAGCCCCGGCCTGCCGAGATATCCCCTGGACAGCTGGGCCCCGGCCACATAGATCTCGCCCGGTGTACCGACCGGCACCGGATGCAACCGCTCATCGAGGACATAGCCGTCCAGACCGGGCAGTGCGCGCCCGATCAGGCTGGCCGGGTTGTCCGCAATCTGCTTGTCCAGCGCCAGGAACGATACGTGCACCGTGGTTTCGGTGATGCCGTACATATTGACCAGCCGCGGCGCATCCGCGGGGTGGCGGTCGTACCAGCGCCGCAGCTGGCGCAGATCCAGTGCCTCACCGCCGAATACGACGTGGCGCAGCGCGAACTCGCCTTCGGCCTCCGGTGCGGCCCGGTCGGCCTCGATGAGCTGGTAGAACGCCGACGGCGTCTGGTTCAGCACGGTCACCCGCTCGCGGATCAGCAACTCGCGGAACAGCTCCGGTGCGCGCGAGGTCGGGTAGTCGACCACCACGACGGTGCCGCCGGTGGCCAGTGCGCACCACAGTTCCCATACCGAGAAGTCGAAGGCGAAGGAGTGGAACAGCGTCCACACATCGGTCTCGTCGAAACCGAACAGCGGCTGGGTATTGGCACACAGCTCGATCACATTGCGGTGCGTGACGCCGACGCCCTTCGGCACACCGGTGGAGCCCGAGGTGTAGATGACGTAGGCCAGATTGTCCGGGAGCAGCGGTGCGCTGCGGTCGGCATCGCTGATCGGCCCATCGGCGAATTCCGCTGTGTCCTCGAGCAAGATCACCGGCTGGTCGCCGACCGGCACATCGGCGCGTTGCGCCGCGGTGGTGAGCACGCAGACCGGAGCCGCGTCCGACAGCACGAAGGCCAGTCGCTGCGCCGGATAGGTGGTATCGATCGGCAGATAGGCCGCACCGGCGGTGAGCACGCCGAGCAGGGCGACCGGCAGCTCCTCGGTGCGCGAAACCGCGACGGCCACCAGCGACTCCGGTCCGGCGCCGGCGCCGATCAGCGCCCTGGCCACCCGATTCGCCCGCCGCCGCAACTGCGCGAAAGTCGTTGCGGTGTCGCCGGAGCGGACGGCCACCGCATCCGGTCGCCGCCGGGCCTGATCGGCGATCAGCTCGGGCAGGGTCGCGGCAGGTACCCACGCACCGCGCGCATTCCATTCGCGCAACACGCTGTCGCGTTCATCCGGTCCGAGCAGATCGATATCGCCGACGGTCACCGTGGCATCGGCGACCACCGCGGCGAGGATCCGGCCGAATCGATCGGCGAAGCCCTGTGCGGTGGCGGCGTCGAACAGATCTGTCGCATAGGTGAATTCGGCCAGCATGCCGCGCGTATCACCGCGCGGGCCGACCCGCTCGGTGAGCGAAAGGCGCAGATCCACCGCGATCGGATCGGCGTCATCCTGGAAGCCCATCGCGACCTGGAACAGCGGATGTCGGCCGGGCACCCGGATCGGGTCGAGCGCCTCGACGAGTTGGTCGAGCGGCACATCGACATAGGCGAATGCGGCGGCGTCGACCGAACCGATTGCGGCGAGCAACGCGTCGAAGGAAGCACCGGCGTCATATTCGGTACGCAACACGACCATATTATCGAAACCATCAGTGGCACTGGAAGTTTCGGTGCGCACAGTGGTCCCGATCGCGATATCGGCCATGCCGGACAGCCGAGCCAACAACACCGTGAACGCCGCGTGCGCCACCACGAACATCGAGGTATCGCGCGTCTCGGCAAGTCGGCGCAGCCCGTCGTGCAGGTGCACGCCGATCTCGAACCCGACCCGCGCACCGGCATCGGACGGCACCGCCGCGCGCGGTCGATCCATCGGCAATGTCAGCTCATCCGGCAGACCCGCCAGTGCGGTGCGCCAGTACCGAACCTGGGTGAGCACGTCGGTGGCGACGCCGTCGCGCACCGCGACAACCGAAAGCTGTGGCGCGGTGACGAATTCGCCGAGCATGCCACGCAACCGCTGGGTGAGCGCCCGCGCCGCCGATTCGGCGACGGTATCGCCGCGGTAGAGCACCTCCACCCGCAGCCCGGCACCCAGTTCGGCCCGCACCGTGACCGGATAGTGCGTGTAGTCGACCGAACGCACCCCGGTGACCAGCAGGCCGTCGATCGCACTGCCCGCCTGCCGCAGGCCATCGGCATCGACCGGATACGACTCGTAGGCCACCAGCGAATCGAACAGTTCGCTGCCGCCCGCGACACCCTGGACCTCGGCCAACCCGAGATAGTGATGTTCGAGCAGTGCGGCCTGCTCCGCCTGCAGCTCGGTGAGCAGCCGCGAAACCGTTGTCGCCGAATCGAATCGGACCCGCACCGGGATGGTGTTGACGAAGAGGCCGACCATTTCGTCGACCCCGTCGAGCTGCGGTGGCCGACCGGATACCGTGACGCCGAAGACGACATCGGCACGGTCGGTGACACCGGCGACGACCACGCCCCATGCGGCCTGGAGCACAGTATTGACGGTGACCTCGGCCGCGGCGGCGAAGGCGGTCAGCGCCGCCGTCTCGGTCGCCGACAGCTCGAATGCCGACCTGCCGAAACCAGTGTCCGGCACTGCCGGTCGCACCAGCGCGGGGGCAAGTAGCGTCGGCTCGACGCCCGCCATCGCGGTATCCCATGCGCGCAGCGTGTGCTCGCGGTCCTGGCGCGCCAACCACGCCAGATAGTCGCGATAGGGCCGCGCGGCGGGCAGCTGCGCGGCCTCGCCCCTGGTCGCGTAGAGAACCAGCAGATCCTTCATCAGCAGCGGCATCGACCAGCCGTCCAGCAGAATGTGGTGCGCGGTCAGCACCAGCTGGGTGGCCCCGGATATGGTGCGGTACACCGTGAATCGCAGCAGTGGCGCGATGGCCGGATCGAATCCGGTGCGCTGGTCGGCGGCCAGCAGATCCGGCAGATCGGCATCCGGCACCTCGGTGACCATGCGCCACGGCACCCGCACGCCATTGGCGATCAGCTGCACCGGCCTACCGTCCGCGCCGATGGTGAAGGCGCTGCGCAGGTTCGGATGCCGGTCCAGTGCCGCCTGGGCGGCACGGTGCAGGCGATCGAGGTCGAGTTCGCCCGCGAGCCCGACCGCTACCTGGATGACATAGGGGTCCGCCGAATCCGCCAGCATTTCCATCAGGAACAGCAGGCCGGTTTGCAGCGGCGACAGAGGTAGCACATCGGCCAGGCCCGGATGGTCCGCGCGCCAGGCATCGAGTTCGTGCTGGGTGGCATGGACGAGCGGCACATCCGATGGCGTCAGGCCACCGGCGGACGGGTCCGCGACGTGCCGGGCGACCGCGGTCAGGGCGGTCAGCCAGTCGTCGGCGAGTTCGCGCACCGCCGCCTCGCCGAGGATTTCGCTCGCGTACTGGAACACCACGTCCATCCGTGGTCCAGCATCGGTATCGACGACGATCGCATTGATATCGACCACGGCATTCGCTGGCAGCGCGGGATCCTGGCCGCCGTCCAGCTCACCCAGCTCGCCGGACGGGAGCCAGCCCGGATCGGTCAGCCCCTCCGGCGCACCGCCAGCGGCCACTCGGCCCAGATAGTTGAAGCCGATCTGTCCGAGATCACCGGACAGCGCCTCGGCGGTCGCCGAATTGAGCTGGCGCAGTAGACCGAAGCCGATGCCCCGCTCCGGCACCGCGAGCAGTTGTTCCTTCACCGACCGCAGCACCGCCGCGGTCTCCTCGGCAATTCCGGTGAGCTCGAGCGCGACCGGGTACACGCTGGTGAACCAGCCGATCGTGCGTGTCAGATCGGCGCCGGGCACCGTGGTTTCCTCGCGGCCGTGACCCTCCAACCGCACCTTGGTGACCTGGGCGTCGATACCGCGTCGGGCTCGCCAGGTCCGCACCGCCATGGCCAGCGCCGCGAGCAGACCGTCATTGACGCCGCCCCGGTACCGCGCGGGCACCGTGGTGAGTACCGCATCGGCCACCTCGACCGGCACCTCGACGGTCACCTGCCGCACCGTCGCGTTGGTATCGACGGCGGGATCGAGTGCGCGGTGGCCGAGCAGGGGATCCGGTGTGGCCAGCACGTCGTGCCAGTAGTCGAGTTCGGCAATCCGTGATGGCGCGCCCGCTGCCTCGACCAGACCGTGTGCCCAGCGCCGGAACGAGGTACCGACCTCGGGCAATGCGACCGTCATCCCCGCGGTGCACTGCGCCCAGGCGGTCATGAGATCCGGGATCAGAATCCGCCACGACACCCCGTCGATCACATAGTGGTGCGCCGCGACGACGAGCAGATCGCGCCCGTCCGGCCTACGGAGCCAGGTGCATCCGAGCATTCGGCCAGCGGCCGGATCCAGTGCCGCCAGCGCGGCGGCCACGGCGGCATTGCCGATTCGGTGCGGTGCCGCGTCGGCGGGCAGGTGCATCTCCGATATCGATGCCGATGCGTCGAGGGTTCCCGGTGCCGGCACCTCCTGGCGCCACCGGCCGTCGCTGTGCCATATGCGGGCACGCAACATGTCGTGGTGATCGAGCACGGCGGTGAGGGTGGCGACCAGTCCGGCGCGATCGATACCCGCCGGCAGCGCGAGCACCATGGTCTGGGCGAATCGGCGGAACGAACCGGCTGCCAGGAATCCGGCGAGCACCGGAGTGAGTGGAATTTCGCCGACGCCGCCACCGGGCAGCTCGGCCAGCACCGTCGCCGCTGATTCCGTGCCGAGGACCGCGATCCGGGCCAGCCCCGCAACGGTTTTCTGCTCGAACACATCGCGCGGGGTGAAGCCGATTCCGGCCGACTTGGCCCGTGCCACCAGCTGGATCGAGACGATGCTGTCGCCGCCGATGGCGAAGAAGGAATCCTCGGCACCGACCTGCGGTACGCCCAGGACCTGGGCGAACAGCTCGGCGATCCGCGATTCCAGCGGACCCGACGGCAGCCGCGACACCGTGGCCGTCAACTGCGGCTCGGGCAGTGCGTCGCGGTCGAGTTTGCCGTTGGCGGTCAACGGGATCTCGTCGAGGACGACCACGGCGGACGGCACCATATGCGATGGCAGCACGCGCGCCGCGAACTCCGTGAGCCCCTGTGGATCGACAGTGCGGCCGGTCGCCTCGAGCACATAGGACACCAGCGCCGTGCCACCCGCCGCCGTCGCGCGGCCGATGGTGACCGCGAATTCGACGTCCTCGTGGCCGCCGAGCACCGCATCGATCTCACCGAGTTCGACACGGAAGCCGCGGACCTTCACCTGGAAGTCGCTGCGGCCCACATAGTCCAGCTCGAACGCGGTGGCACCGGCTGGTGTGTACCAGCGGACCAGGTCACCGGTGCGATACATCCGCGCGCCCGGCGCGCCCCACGGATCGGCCACGAAGCGCGCTGCGGAAAGTCCGGGCCGATTCCGGTAACCGCGCGCCAGCGCACCGCCCGCCAGATACAGCTCACCCGTCACGCCGGGCGGGACCGGATTCAGCCGCGCGTCGAGTACCAGCGCGGACATGCCGTTGACCGGCTTGCCGATCGTAATGTGCTGTCCTGCGGTCAATTCCGCGTACGAGGAGATGATGGTGGTTTCGGTCGGGCCGTAGCCGTTGTAATACCGGCGACCCGGCTGCCACTTGGCCAACAGCTCCGGCGTGGTGACATCGCCACCGACGGACAGCATTTCGAGCTGATCCAACCCGGCCGGATCCACCGTGCCCAGCACCGCCGGAGTGATGATCGCGTGCGTCACCTGCTCGGTGCGCAGCAGGTCGCCGAGTTCGGCGCCGCCGATCACCTTCGGCGGCACGATGACCAGGGTCGCGCCGCTCGAGAAGGCACACAGCCATTCGAGCACCGATGGGTCGAAGCTCGGCGAGCAGATGTGTAGGAAGCGATGGTGCGACTCGAGCCCGTACAGCCCTACCGCGTGATCGAGCAGACCACCGAGACCAGCGTGGGTGACGGTGACGCCCTTGGGCATACCCGTCGAACCCGAGGTGTAGATGACGTACGCCGGATGGTGCAGTTTCAGCGGCGTGATCCGGTCGGTGTCGGTCACCGGTGCGGCGGATCTGCTGGCGCACAACGCATCCGTCTCGGCGTCATCGAGCGCGAGCCAGTGCACGTCATCGGGTAGGCCGGGGAGGTAATCGGCGGTGGTGAGCCCGACGACCGCGGCCGAGTCGGTCAGCAGGTACCGCACCCGATCCACCGGATAATTCGGATCGACCGGCACATGCGCACCACCGGCCTTCGACACCGCCAAGACGGCCGCAACCATCTCGTACGAGCGCGGCAAGGCGAGCGCCACCAGGCTTTCCGGACCGACACCACGCTCGATCAGCACCCTGGCCAACCGCGATGAGTACTCGTCCAGCTCGCGGTAACTGATCGAACGCCCTTGATAGCGAACCGCGGTCCGACGGGCTCCATGGTGCAATCCGCGCACCAGCAGATCCGGCAACAACCCACCGGCCATCACATCGTCCGGCTGCACCCGGGTCAGCGATTCGACCTCGGATTCGGCGAGAATCGGCAGCTCACCCACCGGCACTTCCGCACTCGCGACGATCCCCGCCAACAGTCGCACGAACCGGTCCGCGAAGGCACGTACCGTCGCGTCGTCGAAAAGGTCACGCGCGTAGGAGAACGCGGCCACCATGCCAGCGCTCGACTCGCGAATCACCAGCGACAGATCGAATTTCTCGATCGCGATATCGAAATCGACCGGGGCGACCTGCAATCCGGGCAGCTCGAAGGAACTCTCCGGCAGATTCTCGAACGACAGCGCCACCTGGAACAGCGGATGCCGCGACGTCGAGCGCTCCGGCTCGAGCAGATCCACCAAACGCTCGAAGGGGATATCCGCATGCGCGAACGCCTGTAGGTCGACGTCTTTGACGTGCGCGAGCAGTTCGGCGAAGGTACTCGCACCCGGCACCTCGGTGCGCAGCACCAGCGTATTCACGAACATGCCGATGACATCGTCGAGTTCGGCCGCACCGCGTCCGGCGACCGGCGTACCGATGGCGATATCGTCGGTGCCCGATAGTCGCGCGAGCAGTACCGCGAGAGCGGCGTGAACCACCATGAACAACGTGGCATTGTGCTCGCGAGCGATATCGACCAGCGCTCGGTGCAGCTGCGGATCGATGGCGATATCGCAGTGCCCACCGACGAACGAGCGGACCGCTGGCCGGATCCGATCCGCGGGCAGGTTCAGCTCGTCCGGTAGCTCCGCGAGCGCCTGCCGCCAGTACGACACCTGCTGTCCGGCAAGGGAATCCGGATCCGATTCGGAACCGAGTACGGCGCGCTGCCAGATCGCGAAGTCGGCGTACTGCACCGGCAATGGCGTCCACGCCGGAGCCGATCCGCCGCCGCGCGCGACATAGGCGAGCATCAGATCACGGGTCAGCGGACCCATCGACCAGCCATCGGCGCTGATGTGATGCGCCACGACTACCAGCACATGATCGCCGTCGCAGCGCAGCAGTGCGATACGCACCGGCGCCTCGGCGGTCACATCGAAGCCGGTACCGACCAGCTCGGTGATCCGCTCGCGCAGCTCACCCGCGGTGACATCTTCCGGGGCCAGGTCGGCAACCGCCTGTCCCACGGGCAGGATCACCTGATGGGCAATGCCATCGCGGGCCGGGTACACGGTGCGCAGCACCTCGTGCCTGGTCACCACATCGGTGACGGCCAGCCGCAGTGCGTCGATATCCAGCGCACCGGACAGCCGCACCGCCACCGGCACGTTGTACACCGGTGATGCGGTATCGAACTGGTTCAGGAACCACATCCGCTGCTGTGCCAGTGACAATGGCACCGGCTGCGGTCGCGGACCCGCAATCAATGGCGCCCGCCCACCGGAGCCGACCCGCTGCTCGACCCGGACCGCAAGTGCGGCGACAGTGGTCGCCTCGAACAACATCCGCACCGGCACCTGCGTATCCAGTGCCGTACCGACACGCGCCGCCACCTGCGTGGCGACCAGCGAATTGCCGCCGAGTGCGAAGAAGTCGTCGTCGATCCCGACGCGATCCACCCCGAGCACATCGGCGAACACCGCGGCGATGATCTCCTCGATCGGCGTCGACGGCGCGCGAAAGACTCGCGTCTCGAACTCCGGTGCGGGCAATGCCTTTCGATCCAGCTTGCCGTTGGCGGTGCGCGGAAGTTCGGCCAGGACCACGTAGGCGGCAGGCACCATATAGGACGGCAGCGCACCGCTCAGCGCCGACTTCACCCGCGCCACATCGATATCGGTCGCCGCGGGAACCAGATACGCGACCAGCCGGTCACCCGTGCGCGGATCGGCATCGGCGATGACCGCCGCCTGCGCGATCTGCGGTATCGCGGTCAACACCGCCTCGATCTCGCCGAGTTCGATCCGGAACCCGCGGATCTTCACCTGGAAGTCGGTGCGGCCCCGATACTCCAACTCCCCTGCGGCATTCCACGCCACCAGGTCACCCGTGCGGTACATGCGCGCGCCCGGCTGGAACGGGTTCGCCACGAACCGCTCCGCCGTCAGATCTACCCGCCCGAAGTAGCCGCGCGCCAATTGCGCACCGGCCAGGTACAACTCCCCGCAGACGCCAACCGGCACCGGACGCAAACGCGAATCCAGCACGTGGACACGGCTGTTCCACTCCGGCGCACCGATCGACACCGACACCGTGTCCGCATCCGTCACCCGATGGCTGGTGATCGATACCGCCGCCTCGGTCGGACCATACAGATTGAACAGTTCCTTCTGCGGATAGGTCGCCCGGAACCGCTGCGCCAGACCGGCGGGCAGCGCCTCACCGATCACCAGCACACGCCGCAGCGTGAACGGCAGCCGACCGGCCGTCAACAGCGCATCCAGCATCGATGGCACGGCATGCAGGGTGGTCACCGATTCCCGTGCCATCAGGTCGTTCAGATAGGCGGGGTCGCGGTGTCCATCCGGCGCGGCGAGCACCAATCGGCCGCCGAAGACGGCCGCCGACCAGAACTCCCATACCGAAAGATCGAAGGTGGCAGCCGTCTTCAACAGCACCGCATCACCCGGACCGAGCGCGAATTCGCCGGTCTTCCACAGCAATTGGTTGACGATCGCGGCATGCGACACCGCAACGCCCTTCGGGCGACCCGTCGAGCCCGATGTGAAGATCACGTACGCGGTATTGACAGCGCGCAGCGGCGCGATCCGATCACGGTCCTCGATCGGCGTCGCGGCCAACCGGGCGAGGTCGAGCCGGTCCAGCCGGACCACCGGTGCGATTGCGGTATCGAAGGACGTTTCGGCATTGGTCAGTACGCAGACCGGTGCCGCGGAGCCCAGTATGTAGTCGGTGCGCGCCGCGGCCTGATCCGGATCCACCGGCACATACGCGGCACCGGATTTGGCCACCGCATACATCGCGACGACCAGATCCACCGACCGCCGCAAGGCCAGCGCCACCCGCGACTCGGGTCCGATACCACGCGAAATCAGATGCCGCGCAAGACGATTCGCCCGCGCATCCAACTCACCATAGCTGACCGGCTCGCCATCGGCACCCATCAGCGCCACCGCGCCCGGTGTCGCGGCGACGGTCGCATCGAACAGCGAGACCAGCGTCGCCGTCGGGTCCACCGCATGGTCGGTCGCATTCCGGCCGGATACCAGTTCGGTCCGTTCCGCGGCGTCGAGCATTGCCAATTCGCCGACGACCACACTCGGCGTGGCGCTGATCTCGCCGAGCATCCGCACGAAACGCGCCACGAAACGCGCCACCGTCGCCTCGTCGAACAGATCGCGCGCGTAGGTGACCGCACCCCGGATGCCAGCGGGTCGACCGGCCTCGTCGTACTGATCGCCGACGATCCAGTGCAGATCGAACTGCGATACCGCCGCATCGAAATCCACGCCCGAGACGGTCAGTCCCGGTAGCTCCAGCTTCGTCGCGGCCAGATTCTGGAACGACAATCCCACCTGGAACAGCGGATGCCGCGCCGTGGAGCGCACCGGATTGAGCACCTCGACGAGCCGTTCGAACGGCACATCGGCATTCGCGAATGCCGCGAGATCGGTCTCGCGCTGCCGCGCGAGCAATTCGGTGAACGGCGCGGACTCATCCACCCGGGTCCGGAACACCAGAGTATTGACGAACATGCCGATCAGCTCGTCCAATGCCGCAGCACCGCGACCGGCCACCGGCGTGCCGACGGCGATGTCATCGGTACCCGACAACCGGGCCAGCAGTACCGCCAATGCCGCGTGCACGACCATGAACAGCGTCGCACCCTCGGCGCGCGCCAATTCGGCCAGCGCCCGATGGGTTTCGGCATCGATATGCACCGCGACCTTGCCACCGGCGAAGGACTGCATCGCGGGCCGTGGCCGATCCATCGGCAGCTCGAGCTGATCCGGCAGCCCCGCGAGCGCGTCGCGCCAATAGGCGATCTGCCCGGCCGCCAGCGACTCCGGATCGTTTTCACTACCCAGCAGCTCGCGCTGCCAGATGCTGTAGTCCGCGTACTGCACCGGCAGCGGCGCCCAGCCCGGCTCCGAACCCGCCGATCGAGCGGCGTAGGCGGTCATCAGATCCCGGGTCAACGGCCCTATCGAGCTGCCGTCACCGGCAATGTGGTGCACCACCAGCGCAAGTACGAATTCGGCTGGCGCATCTGCCTTCTCGACCTCGAAGAGCCCGGCCCGCAGTGGCACTTCGACGGTGACCTCGAAGGTGGTCGAGAGCAGTTCGCGCACCGCGGGTTCGAGTTGTTCGGCCGGCACCGTTCGAACCATCAGCTCGGGTACCGCCGCCGGCAGGATCAGCTGCACCGGACCGGCTTCGGTCTGCGGATACACCGTCCGCAGCACCTCGTGACGTGCGACGAGATCCGCGACCGCCGCCCGCAGCGCCGCCACATCGAGCGCACCGGTGAGCCGCACGGCGATCGGAATGTTATAGGCCGCCGAAGTCGGATCGAACCGGTTCAGGAACCACATCCGCTGCTGGGCCAGCGACAGCGGAATGGCATCCGGTTGCGGACCGGCGCGCAAGGCCCGGCGGGCGCCGGTCCCCTCGTACTGCGCCACCGCGGCGGCGAGCCCGGCGACGGTCGGTTCCTCGAAGAGCAGGCGCACCGGCGCCATGGCATCCAGCGCCTCCCCGACGCGCGCCATCAACTGCGTGCCGATCAGCGAGTTGCCACCGAGTGCGAAGAAGTCGTCATCCGCGCCGACCGGCACATCCAGTGCCAGGACCTCGGCGAAGAGCTCGGCGACCACCGGCTCCACCGCGCCCGAGGGCGCGCGGAAGGCCTTGGTAGCCAATCGAGGTGCGGGCAGCGCCCGCCGATCCAACTTGCCGACCGGGGTCAGCGGAATCTCGTCGAGTTCCATAATGGCGCTGGGCACCATATGGGCAGGCAACTTCCGCGCGGCCAGCGCGGTCAATTCGGCGGTATCGACCGATTTACCGTCGGCTGTGCGTACATATGACACCAGAATCGTTGCGCCGCTGTCCTGTTCATGTCCGACGGTGACCACGAACCCGACGCTGTCGTGCGCGGCCAGCACCGCATCGATCTCGCCGAGTTCGATCCGGAACCCACGGATCTTCACCTGGAAGTCGTTGCGCCCCAGGTATTCCAGCTCCCGATCCGCCGTCCAGCGCACCAGATCGCCGGTTCGGTAGAGCCGGCCGCCGGGCGCGCCGAACGGATCGGCCACGAACCGGGCGGCGGTCGGTCCCGGCTGGCCGTGATAGCCGCGGGCCACCTGCGCACCGGAAATGTACAGTTCGCCGACGACCCGGCCCGGTACCGGCGCAAGCTCCTCATCCAGCACATATTCGGTGATCCCACGAATCGGCGCACCGATGGTCACCGGCTGCCCGGGTGCCATCGGCGCACTGATATTGGTCATCATGGTGGTCTCGGTGGGCCCGTACCCATTGAAGAATTCCCGAATCACGCCATTCGCGATCGGCACTGCCCAGCGCTGCACCAACTCCGGCGGACAGGTCTCACCACCCGCGACCACCACACGCAACTCGTCCAACCCCTCGGGCGGCAGCGAGGCGAGTGCGGCGGGAGTGATGAAGGCGTGGGTCACCCGCTCCCGACGCAGCAGCACGGCCAATTCCGCACCGCCGTAGACCGTCGGCGCGGCAACCACCATCGTCGCGCCCCGGCTCAGCGCGAGTAGCAATTCCAGCACCGACGCATCGAACGAGGGTGAGGCGAAATGCAGTGTGCGCGAATCGGATGTCAGCCGATAGCGCTCGCGCTGCTCATCGCAGAAGTTCGAAAGACCGGCCTGGGTGACGACCACACCCTTGGGCGTGCCGGTCGATCCCGAGGTGTAGATGACATAGGCCGGATGTTCGGCACGCAATTGCCGGATCCGGTCCGCGTAGTTGACCGGCTCCGCCGAAAACCCCGCCACCCGCTGCTCGAACTCCGCAGTATCGATGGTGAGCCACTGTGGCCCATCCGGTAGCCGCGCGCCGACCGAGGCCACGGTGAGGCCGAGTGCCGCACCGGAGTCCGACAGCATGCGGGCGACGCGATCGGCCGGATAGTTCGGGTCGACCGGCACGAATCCGGCACCGGCCTTGGCGATCGCCCACACCGCGACAACCGACTCCACCGACCGTGGCATGCCGACCGCGACCAGATCCTCCGGCCCCACACCGGACTCGATCAGCAAGCGCGCCAGGCGCGTCGACCGGTCATCCAGTTCGGCATAGCTCAGCCGCGCCAATGTCGTTGTCGCATCGGCGAGGACGATCGCGGCTCCCGCCGGATTGGCCTCGACGGCGGTGGTCAGCAACTGCGGCAGGGTCTTGATCCGCGGGCGTCGGGTCCGGTTGGGCCGCTCGCGATCCGGCCGCGTCATGCGCCGAACCCCGGTCGCGCACGGCGCGCGCACGCCACCAACACACATTCGAACAGGCCGACCATCAGGGAGCTACTTCCTCGGGTTTGTCGTTACATCACCACCCCCGCGCCAGATCACCACCCCCAACGCATTGTCGAACCCTCAGCGCCACCCCACCGAAAGCAACTCGTCGAGCAAGACCACCTCGGACGACCCCGGCAGCGCGACCCCGGCGGATGATCCGCGTTCGAGCACTACCGCCCGTAGATCCGCGAGCCGGGTCGTATCAATGGCATCCAGCGCGGCCCGATCGGCGATCAGATGCGTCACCCATTCCTCGGCGAGTGAGGCGCCGAGATCGGTCTCCGCACCCGGCACCACGATCAGACCGGCCCCGGTCGCGCCCACTCCGACCACCTCGAGCAACGCCGCCGCCGAATCGGAACGACCGTGCTGGAAGGTGCGTGATTCGAAGGTCAGCCCGGTGCGAATGCGCAGCCGATCCGCCGCGGTCGCCACCTCGTCATAGCTCATCCGCACCCCGGTCGCGGCGACCATGAGGGCCGGATGGGATCCGCTCAGTACCCCGGTCCGGTTCGCATGGTTGACCGGTCGCGCCGATTGCGCGGCGATTTCGGCGACAGTCGCGGGATCGTCGAGCCGCAGCCAGTCGATGCCGCTGCCGACCGGATCGGCGCCGGTGGTCAACCCGATCCGTACCTCGGGTCCGGCGGGCACCGCTTCCCCGGCCGAGGCGAGCAGCACCAGCGCCGCCCCCGCCTTGAGTACCGCCCAGGCCGCCACCGCCCAGTCGGCACCGCGATCCAACCGGATCGCGATACCGGTGCCCGGCCCGCAACCGCGCTCGATCAGCACCCTGGCCAACCGCGAGGATCGGGCGTCGAGGTCCCGGTACGGCATTTCCTGCTCGCCCCGCACCAGGGCGGGTGCATCCGGATCGTCCTCGACCGCGGCGGTCAGCAGGTGGGTCAGCTCGGTTCCGCCGGTGGCCGCAGCGGACTGCGTGGCCCCCGCGGTGAGCACCTCATCGCGCTCGTCGGCGTCGAGAATATCGATGCCACCGATGCGCGCCCGCGGATCGGCGACCACCGCGGCCAGAATGCGCTCCAGCATGCGCCCGAGCCCGCGCACCGTCGATTCCTCGAAAAGGTCGGTGGCATAGGTGAATACGATGACCAGCTCACCGGTGCTGCCGTCGGCGAGCTGACGTGGTTCGACGACCACCTGCAGATCGAATTTCGCGACGATATTGCCCGCCTCCAAGGCCGCGACGGTCAGCTCCGGCAGCTCCGGATTCGGCTGCTCCAGATTCTGGAACGCCAGCATCACTTGGAACAGCGGATGCTGCGATGCCGCGCCACGGCCGGGTGCCACCGCCTCGACGACCCGCTCGAACGGCAGGTCCGCGTGCGCGAACGCGGCCAGATCCGTTGCCCGCGTGTGCTCGACGAGTTCGTCGAAGGCCATGCCGCGGTCGACCGCGGTGCGCAGTGTCAGCGTGTTGACGAACATGCCGACCAGATCGTCCAGCGCCCGCTGACCGCGACCGGAGATCGGCGAGCCGATCGCGATATCCGAGCCGCCCGACAGCCGGGCGAGCAGCACCGCCAGTGCGGCGTGCACCACCATGAACAGCGAGGATCGATGCTCGCGCGCGATACGGACGAGACCTTCGTTTACCTCGGCGGGTACGGTCCAGCCGACGGACGCACCGCGACCCGACGGTGCTGCCGGGCGTTGGTGGTCCAGCGGCAGCACCGGTGCCGTCGACAGCCCGGAAAGCTGCTCGCGCCAGTACGCCAATTGCCGTGCGGCCACCGAGTTCTCATCGTCCTCAATACCGATGACCGCGCGCTGCCAGAGCGCGTAATCCGCGTACCGTACCGCGAGCGGCGACCAACCGGGCGCAGTGCCGCCGACGCGGGCGAGATAGGCGGTCGTCAGATCCCGAGCCAACGGCGCGAGGGAGGCAGCGTCGGCCGAAATGTGGTGCACGACAACGACGAGCACATGCTCATCCGCCGCGGCATCGACCAGCAGCCGTGCCCGCACGGGTGCCTGTTCGGTGACGTCGAATCCGGCCGAGGCCAGCTCGACCACCCGGCCGAGGATATCGGCGGCGATCTCGACCTCGAGTCCATTCGGCAGCACCTCGGCGACCGGCAGTATCTCCTGATACGCCTGCCCACCGGCGCCCGCCGTCGGGAACCGGGTGCGCAGCGCATCGTGGCGCACCAGCACATCCTCGACCGCCCGGCGCAGCGCCTCCACATCGAGCGTGCCGGTCAGCCGGATCGCGAAGGGCAGGTTGTACGCCGGGGACTCCGGGTCGATCCGGTTGAGCACCCATATCCGTTGCTGAGCAAGGGAAAGCGGTACCCGCGCGGGTCGTTCGGCCCGGGTCAACGGCACTCGGGCCGCCGCCGCGCAGCCGGTACCGGGGACGACCCGGTCCGCCAGTCCGGCGACGGTCGAGGTCTCGAACAGATCGCGCACCGCGACATTCGTCTCGAGCGCATCGTTGATCCGCGCGACGACCCGGGTGGCCAGCAGTGAATTGCCGCCGAGCGCGAAATAGTCGTCGTCCAAACCAACCCGTTCCATGCCGAGCACCTCGGCGAAGACGGCCGCGACGATCTCCTGCGTCGAAGTGATCGGGGCACGGAACTCGCGCGCGGTGAAGGTCGGCGCGGGCAGCGCCTTGCGATCGAGTTTGCCGCTGGTATTCAACGGAAAGTTGTCCAGCACCACGATGGCGGCCGGAACCATATATGCCGGAAGCACTTCGGCGACCGCAGTCAGCAATTCTGCTGGCTCGACCTGTTGGCCGGGCAGCGGCACCACATATCCGACCAGCTGGTCACCCGTCGGCGTGACCACCGCGACGGACTGGCACACCGAGGGCTGGGCAAGTAATGCCGTTTCGATTTCGCCGAGTTCGATGCGCTGGCCGCGGAACTTCACCTGGAAGTCGGTGCGGCCCAGATACTCCAACCGGTGCGGATGCTCGCGCCAGACGACGAGGTCACCGGTGCGGTACATCCGCGCACCCGGGGTGAACGGGTCGGCGACGAAGCGGTCGGCCGTCAGATCGGGCCGGGTCACATAGCCGCGCGCCAGCTGGACTCCGGCCAGATACAGCTCACCGACGACACCCGCTGGCACCGGCCGCAATCGCGAATCCAACACATAGACCCGAGAGTTCCACTGCGGCAGGCCGATCGGCACACTGGTTTGGTCCAGCGCCTGCGCCCGCCACGCGGTCACCGATACCGCCGCCTCGGTCGGCCCGTACAGGTTGTGCACCGACGCATCCGATACCGCGCGCACCGCGGTCACCGTCTCCGGCGGCAGCGCCTCGCCGATCACGAAGATATCGCGCAACGTCGGGCAGGATCCCGGTGTCAGGTGCGCGGCGAAGACCGTCAGCATCGACGGTACGAAGTCGGTGACGGTAACCTGTTGCGCGGCAATCGTTTCCGCGAGATAGGCGGGGTCGCGGTGGCCGTCGGGCGTGGCGACCACCAGCTCGGCACCGGCCCGCAGCGGCATGAAGTATCCCCACAGGGATACGTCGAATGTCGTGGCGGTCTTCTGCAGATACACATCATCGGGACCGAGCGGGTAGTGCGCGAGCATCCACTTGATCTGGTTATTGATGGCCGCGTGGCTGACCGCAACGCCTTTCGGCCGTCCGGTGGACCCCGAAGTGAAGATCACGTAGGCGGGATTGTCCAACGATACCGGCCGCAGCAGTTCATCGGCCGCCACCGGCCTTCCCGAGAATGCCCCCAGCTCAACGGCATCCAGATGCACAACCGGAATACCGTCCGAGACCGCGACCACATCCGAGGTCGTCAGCACGCAGACCGGTGCCGCGGTGTCGAGAATGTGCGCGATCCGCTCCCCGGGGTGATCCGGATCCAGCGGCACGTACGCACCGCCGGCGGTGACAATCGCATACATGCCGACCACCAGGTCGAGCGAACGCCGAACCGCCAGTCCCACCAGGGATTCCGCGCCGACACCGCGCTGGATCAGCAACCGCGCGAGCCGGTTGACGCGCTCGTCGAATTCACGATAGGTGAGCTCGGTCCCCGCATACGCCACCGCGATCGCATCCGGATACGCCAGCGCGGCACGTCGATACCCATCGAGCAGCAATTCCGGCGCAACCGGGTGCGCGGTATCGTTCCAGTCCCGCAGGATCCGCTGCCGCTCCGCGGGCTCGAGCAGCTCGATCTCCCCGACCGCCCGATGCGGATCCTCGGCCACCATGGCCAGCACGCTGTTCAACCGCTGGGCAAAGCCCGCCACCGTTGCCTCGTCGAAGAGATCGGTGGCATAGGTGAACGACGCCGCCAAACCATTCGCCGCGCCACTGTCATCGCGCGGCACCACGGTCAGTTCGAGGTCGAATTTCGCCTGCACGACACCGAGATCGATGCCCGATACGGCCAGTCCCGGCAGTTCCAGCTCCGGCTGCGCCATGTTCTGGAAGGTCAGCATCACCTGGAACAGCGGATGCCGCGCCATCGACCGCACCGGATCGAGCAGTTCGACCAGTCGCTCGAATGGCACATCGGCATGTCCCAACGCCGCCATATCGGTGCGACGAACGGCGCGCACCAGTTCGTCGAACGAAAGTTCAGGATCGACGTCGGCGCGCAGCACCAGCGTATTGACGAACATCCCGATCAAATCGTCGAGTGCGGTCTCCCCACGACCGGCAACGGGAGTTCCGATGGCAATATCGGTGGTTCCGGCCAGTCGCGACAGCAGTACCGCGAACGCGGCGTGCACCACCATGAACAGCGTCGAATTATGGCTTCGCGCCAGCCGCTCCAACGCGGTATGCACCTGGGCATCGATCTCGAAGGCGAAGACCGCACCGCGGCTGGACAGCACCGCGGGCCGCGGCCGATCGGTGGGCAGCGCCAATTGCTCGGGCAGTCCGGCCAATTCGGCGCGCCAGAAGGCGATCTGCCGCGCGAGCAGCGATTGCGCATCGTCTTCGGTGCCCAGCATTGCCCGCTGCCAGATCGCGTAATCGGCGTACTGCACCTCGAGTGGCTGCCACTGCGGCCGCGCACCGCCCGCCCGAATCGAATAGGCGGACATGAGGTCACGCACCAGCGGTCCCATGGAGCTTCCGTCGGCCGCGATATGGTGCACCACGCACACCAGCACCTGGTCGGATTCGCTGAGCCGCACCAGTCGCAGGCGGATCGGCGGCGCGACACAGACATCGAATCCGGCGACGGCCGCGGCGGTGACCAGCTCGGGCAGATCCGCCGCGGTCGCGGCAATGAGCTCGAGTTCCGGTACCGCGCGGGCGTCCTCGATCGGCAAGACGAGTTGACTGCCCGCGCCATCGATCTCCGGATACACCGTCCGCAGCACCTCGTGCCGCAGCACCAGATCGCGGGCCGCGGCCCGCAAAGCGTCGATATCCAGCGCACCGGACAACCGCACCGCGAGCGGGATGTTGTTGACACCGCTGGCCGGATCGAATCGGTTCAGGAACCACATCCGCTGCTGCGCATAGGACAGCGGAACCCGAGCTGCGCGCGGCTGCGCCCGCAGCGCGTGCTCGGTCGAGGCACCGATATGTGCCGTCAGCCGCTGCGCGAGTTGGGCGACACCTGGTGCCTCGAAGACCAACTGCACCGGCACTCGCGTCCCCAGTGCGGCCCCGATTCGCCCGGCGGCCTGCGCGGCCAGCAGCGAGTTGCCGCCGAGTGCGAAGAAGTCGTCATCGACACCGACCCGCGCAGCAGTATCCGATTCGCAGTGCCCCGCGTGGATGCGCGTATCCCCTCCGGTGTCCGGCGTCGACGGCCCCCGACTGCCAATCGCCCCTGTGCCCGTTGCTCGCGCTGCGGAACCATCGGCGAGCAACAGCGCCGCGAACACATCGGCGATGACCTGCTCCACCCGCGTCGACGGTGCGCGGAACTCGCGCGCGGCGAAGACCGGATCCGGCAGCGCGGCCCGATCCAGCTTGCCCACCGGCGTCAATGGAATCTCGTCGAGCAGCACAATGGCCGCGGGCACCATGTACGCGGGCAGCGACCGCTCGAGCGCGGTCACCAGGTCGGCGGTATCCACGACCGTCCCGGCGCGCGGCAGCACATAGGACACCAGCGCGGTCACGCCGGACGGCAGGCTCCGGCCGAGGGTGGCCGCGAAGTCGACATCCGGATGCGCGGTCAGCGCATCATCGATCTCGCCGAGCTCGATGCGCAGACCACGAATCTTCACCTGGAAATCGGAGCGGCCCAGGCACTCCAGCACCCCGCCGTCGCCGCGCCGCACCAGATCTCCGGTGCGATACAAACGTGCACCCGGACAATCGGCTTCCGCACCGAACGGACTGGCCACGAACCTTTCCGCGGTCAGTCCGGGCCGTCCGAGATACCCCTGCGCGAGCGCGGGCCCGGCCAGATAGAGCTCGCCGACAACACCCGCTGGCACCGGACGCAGGCGCGAATCCAGTACAAAAGCCCCGACACCCGCGACGGTGCCGCCCAGGGTGACCGGCGCACCGGGCACCATCTGCCCGGTGGTGACCATGACCGTCACCTCGGTCGGGCCATACGCATTGAAAACGGCCCGGCCATCGCGAGCCCAACGGTCGACCAGTTCGGTGCCCAGTTTGTCGCCACCGGTGACCACCACCCGCAGCTCGTCCAACCCGGCCGGATCGACCGATTCCAGCGCACCCGGGGTGATCAGCAGATGCGTCACCCGCTCCCGGCGCAGCAGATCCGCCAGTTCGACACCGCCGAACACGGTCGGCGGCGCGATCACCAGCGTCGCACCCGCCGAGAAGGTGAACAGCAGTTCCATCAGCGAGAAGTCGAAGCTCGGCGAGCTGAGATGGGTGACCCGCGAGGCACCGGTCAGCGCGTACTGCTGCCCGACCGCGGCCAGCCCGGCCAGTCCGGCGTGCGTGACCACGACGCCCTTGGGCCGACCGGTGGAACCCGAGGTGTAGATGACATAGGCCGGATGCCGTTCATCCAGGCGACGAACCCGATCGGCATAGGAGATCGGCCGTTCGGGCCGGTCGGCGATCCGCGCGGCGACCACCGGATCGTCCAGTTCGATCCAGTGGACCGCATCGCCGAGCGCCGCCCGGTGCGCCGATATGGTCAGCCCGAGCACGGCGCCGGAATCCGACACCATATGCGCGATCCGCTCGGCGGGATAGGCCGGATCGACCGGGACATAGGCCGCGCCGGTCTTCGCGATCGCCCACACCGCGAGGACCGATTCGACCGAGCGGGCCAGCGCGGTAGCCACAATGTCGCCGGGGCCGATGCCGCGCGCGATCAGCTCCCTGGCCAGCCGTGCGGACGCCTCGTCGAATTCGCGATAGGTCAGCTCGCGCTGTTCGGCCGTATCACCGGTGGGGTCGAAGCGGATGGCCAGCGCATCGGGGGCGGCGTCGACAGCGGCCGTGAGCAGCTGCCCGAGCAGTGGGGCGCTGGCGCGGAGTCGACGGCTGGTCCGAACAGATCGACGAGCTCTATCCATTCGAAACCATTCGCCTTTCACATCAAACATCGCAGCGACGAACACCGGACGCGGAATACCGCCGCCGTGCTCGCCGCCACGCAACGCAATCGGGACATCGTAGAGAGCTAACTTTCCGCGAATCACGGAGGGTGTCCTAATACCTCCGAATCCGTTGCGACACAAGCCCTCAAAAATCCCGGGTCACTGATCGTTCAGCATTCGTCCCATGCTGTCCACTCGAGCAGTTCAGTTGCCCAAGTCACAACCATCCGCGTCTGGTCGCCTGCACACCGGCCTGGAAGCGGGTGCTGGCGCCGAGGCGCTCCAGCAGCCGAGCTGTGCGCCGGACCACAGTTCGGCGGGACATGCCGAGCCTGCGGGCAATGGTGTCATCGGTCGCACCCAAACCCATCAGGGTCAGGATGGCCTTGTCCCGCTCGTCGAGCTCATCGGCCGTCGGATTCACCGAAATCGGCGCGGCCAGCGACCACAGCACGTCGAATGTCTTCACCAGCAGCCGCAGTCCCGGCGATCCGGTGATGCGCAGCCCCATTGGATCCGGCCGCCGCTCGTCGACATGCAGCACCAGGCTGGCCCGCTCATCATCGCTGATGATCAGTTTGAACGGCGGTTCCGGCAGCGTACGTGCCTGGGCGCCGCTGGCATTGGTGGCCAGCGCATGCCGCAGCCGCTCCGCGTCCTGGTAGATGGTGTCCTGATAGAGCGTCTGATAGCGGATGCCCTCGCCGATCCGGGCGCGCTTGAGCAGGAACAACTGTCGCTCGCGCTCCGGATCGCTGAGGTAGGGACCACGTTCGATCACCTTGACGCTGGTGCGGGCCGAGGTCTGCACCTCTTCGAAATCCGCCAGCATCTCCATGCGTTCGAAGACCGGAACGATCGCGCCATTGGTGCGCGGTGAGCGCCGCACCGAACGAAAGGTCTCGCTGAGTCGCGCTGCCGCGGCATGCATCTGGTTGATCTCGTGCTGTCTGCGCCGCGCCTCGGCCTCCGACAGCGATTCGGGGGCGTGCGCGTCCCAGATGGCCTCGCCGTCGGTGGACAGCTGGCTGACCGCGGCCTGCAGCCCCGTCAGCACCTCCAGCGATGCGGACGCGGCCTCGCTCGAGACACCTAGATATCCTGCGATCTCGGCCAGACTGGAACGCGGATGATGCACCAGCACGGCGTAGGTGCGCCCATGCGGTGATCCCGGCTCGAAGATATCGCCCAGCTCGGTCATGACTGCACCTCGCCGACACTCCGCTCGCTCACGGGCCCGAGCCTAACGACCGACCGGTCGCCGCGGGGGCCTTGTGAACGTCGAAATCTCAAGCCGGGCAAGAAAATCAGTGCGCCGAAGGGCCCCACTGGAGCGGGACACCCTTGGCGGCAAGGTACGGCATCGGGTCGACCTTACTGCCGTTCTGATCCCAGATCTCCAGATGCAGATGCGGTCCGGTCGAATTGCCGCGGTTGCCGACGGTGGCGATGACATCGCCCGCGTTCACCCGCTGACCCGCGTGCACGAACATCTCGTTCACGTGGCCGTAGACCGCGACGGTGCCGTCGTCCTGCTGCACCCGCACCCAGAGGCCGAAGCCGGAGGCCGGGCCCGCCTCGATCACGGTGCCATTGCTCACCGAGTGGATGGGCGCGCCGAGCTGGTCGGCGAAGTCGAGGCCGTAGTGGAATTCGCCCCAGCGGGAACCGAATCCGGAGCTGATCTCACCGGCGACCGGCCGCACCGCGGCGGCCGGGGCGATCTGCTGCTGTGCGCCCTTGAGAATCTGTTCGACCTGGGCCAGCGGACCCGCGATCTCCGGCGGCAGACCGCCGATGCCGAACGGGTTGGCGACCGGAGCCGCGATCGGTGCGGCCACCGGAGTGGCGACGGCCTGCGCGACCTCGGCGACCGGAGTCGCGGCCTTGATCTCTTCGACGGGCAATTCCGCCGTGCCCTGGAACGTCATGGGCGCGGCGGCTTCCTCGTCCCCGTCGTGCGCGCCCGGCAGCAGTGGGGCGGCAATGGCCGGAGCGACCTGGGCGGTGGCGCCGATGAGTGCACCGGCGGCGACCGCGACACCGGCCGCGACCTTCACCCGGTCGGTGGTCGACGGCTCGGCGCGATGCCGCGTCGGCCGACCCGCAACGCCTTCACCGATCAGACTCATGACGGTTATGGAACTGGGGCCTACCCGATGCTGCGACAAAGCTGGTCCTTGCACTCGACCTACAGTGACTCAATGGATCCCGAGTCGGCCCCGACCGTTCTGTAACGATTGGCCGGTTCCGAAATTTGTAACGTTTCGGTGTCCGTTGTGACGGGAACTCTACCCCGTCGTGACCATTCCGCAACCTTTCCTGTCGAAGTCCCCAGTAAGAGCCTGGTCAGACGCCTAGCGGGACATCACGGCGTCGTGACTTCCGGGCGACGCCGCTCACCGGCGACGGCCGATGAGCCAGACTGAGATGCGTGATCCTCGACGACACGAGCGTTCCGATCGTGCTGGCGCCGATGGCAGGCGGACCGTCCACTCCGGAGTTGACCGCGGCGGTTTCCGCGGCGGGCGGGCTCGGACTGCTGGCCGCCGGATATCTGACCGTCGCCGATACCGCGGCACGACTCGCGGCCACGCGCGAACTCACCACCGCGCCGCTCGGGGTGAATCTCTTCACCCCCGGACCCGCTTCACCGCCCGAGAGTTTCGCCGACTACCTGGCCGAGCTGGGTCGCACGCATGAACTCGGCCCGCCGAAGTACGACACCGACGACTGGGACGCGAAGCTGGCACTGCTCGTCGATACCCCGGTCGCGGTGGTCACGTTCACCTTCGGCTGCCCCAGCGCCGCGGAGATCGCCCGCTTGCACGCGGCGGGCTCGGAGGTGTGGGTGACGGTCACCTCGGTCGCCGAGGGCCGGATCGCGGTCGAGGCGGGCGCCGATGTGCTGATCGCACAGGGCGCCGAGGCGGGCGGGCACCGCGCCACCTTCGTCGATCGCGTCGCCGATGACGTCACCGACCCGCTGGGACTGCTCGCCCTGCTGCAACTGCTCAACGCCGCCGTGGACCGGCCGATCGTGGCCACCGGCGGCCTGACCACCGGCGCTGGCATCGCGGCAGCACTCGCGGCGGGCGCGGCGGCCGTCCAACTCGGCACCGTCTTCCTGCGCTGTCCGGAGGCGGGCACCAATGCGCTGCACCGCGCCGCGCTGAGCACGGTCGCCCCAACCGTGCTGACCCGCGCCTTCACCGGCCGCCGGGCGCGTGGCCTGCGCAATCGGTTCATCGACGAATACACCGCGACGGCACCGTCCGCCTACCCGGAAATCCATTACGCCACAGCGCCGTTGCGGGCTGCCGCACGGGCGGCGGGGAACCCGGAAGAGGTGAATATGTGGGCGGGCCAGACCCACGAACTGGCACCCGAGTTACCGGCTGGCGATCTGGTCCGGCAGCTGGCCGCTGATGCGAAAACCGCACTGACCAAAGCGCTTTCGGGACGAATCCAGTCTTGTTGACAACAGTTTCCGATTAGAATCGAGGGGCATCGCAACAGCCATCCAGGTCAGGAGAGCGCTATGTCCCTCGATGTTCCCACCGCCCTACTCGAACGCGCCGAACGCGGCGAGGTCGACGACGCCGACTTCGTCGAGGTCGTCCGGCTCTCCCTCCCCTACGCCTGGGAGGTCGTCAGCCGCGTTGCCGATGAGCTGCATTCCGGCACAGCCGAATTCGCCGACAACGTCGTCGCTCCGCCCGATGAGGTGGCCCGTGGACAACTGCTGCGCGCCATGGCCTCCGACGCCATCCGCGGCGGCCTGGAACGCCACTTCAACGTAAAACTCGCCTTCCAGAACTGCCACCGGGTAGCGGCCTTCCCGATCTCCGCGGTCGGCGGCGACACCTACTCCACCTTTATCTCCACCCGCGCGCAGCTACTCAACCAGAGCCCGGAATTCCGGTCCTGCTGAAGTTTGTCCAACAGGAGTCGGGTTCGCCGAGCCCGGCTCTTGTTTCGGCTCGAGCCCTGTCCGATACTTCCGTGCATGGGAGGAAAGCTGGCGCTCGTGGTCGGGTCGGAGTGCACAGCACTTCCAAGCTTAGGTTTTCCCGGAGAGCTTGCGGGCGAACTGTATTCGGCGTTGAGCGGGGCCGGCTGGCGGTCAGCGATAGACCACGACGGTCCCATGGTCAGTCCCACCATCGCAGAGTTCATCGGCGCCCTCGACCAAGCCTTCGCCGCCGCCTCGGATCAGCAAGCGACACTCCTGATCAGCTTCGTCGGTCACGGCACCGCACTTGGCAGTGACGACTTCTACCTGCTTGCCCTCGATTCACCGTCGATACCGGATTCCAGGATCGCGTTTCATCTGGCTCAGGGCATTCGGGAGAAGCTCAATAGGTTCTCACCCGACGGCCTGATCGTCGTAGTCGACGCCTGCGAAACCGAGCAAGGTGCCATCGGAGCCGCCCGCCGCTGGGTCGACGTGCTCGCCCACTCGTCGGGCCGGGTGGAACTGTTGGTGGCATCTGGCGACGGCCCCGCCTATTCCGGCTGCTTTACACGCACCATGGTCTCGACCTTCTCCAGCGGCCTGGCGGCGAGTGGCGAATACTTGTTGCCCGCCGACCTCACCGGCCCCATCGCCGCCGCATGCACCCGTCAACAGCCTCGGCATCTGTCGTTCTCCGCAGGAGACGCTGCCACGTTCGGCGATCCGGGTCTGTGGTTGGTACCCAACGCCGCTCGCCGCGACGACGCCGTAACCGGCCGCCCCATTGCCGGATCCGTCGATCAACTCACCAGGGGCCTCGTGCTGACCGACGGCCTCCGCGAACAACTCTCGGCCGTGGTCGAAACCAGTGGTCGACTTCGGGCAGTCGTCGGCCCGGCCGGCTGCGGAAAGTCCACACTTATGGCGCTTTTGGTGCGCCCAAGCTTGGCCGACAACTTGGAAGACTTGTCGTCGCGATACATCACTGCTGCCGTCTTCCTGGATGTCACGGCGACCATCGAATCGTTCGCCACCGAACTCTCGGCCCAACTACGTCACCGCCTACCCGACTACGAGGCCGCCATAGACGCGGTGGAACGGGAACTCATCAGTCGGGGCGACGTCGAACTCGGCCTCTTCGATCGCACGGTCCGCGAGCCACTGGCTCGGCTCACAAAGCCAGGGCGTCGGATCACTCTCATAGTCGATGGGCTGGATCAGCCAGCGGCCGGCAGCCGCGAACTCCTCGTGGCCGCAGTGTCTATGCTCACTCGTCGCAGCGACCTGGCCCACGTGCGAGTGATTGCCGGTATCCGCAGCGGTACCGGCGTCGAGGATGCACCGGAGCTCGCCCATATGCGGCGCATCAACTCGAGCCCCCCGGCAGCACACGACATCGCGGCGGCCGTCAAGACCCATTGGGACGGCGATCAGTCGACCGAATGGGCCGCAGCGTTCGATCGACTAGTGCGCGAACTCGACGCACAAGATCTGGCGGGTGGATGGCTCTTGGCGCGATTGCTTACCGAAATCGACCAGAGTACTTCCGACTCGAACATACTTGGAACCGTGGACCTCGACGCGCTCGTCCGGGAACGACTCAACTGCGCAGCCATCGATTCGGGAATCCATGCGACGACACTCGCCATACTGGTCGCATCCGGAGAGGGACCGGCTCTGCCCTTGGAACTACTCCGGTCCGCATTGGCGTGCCAAGGCATTGTCTCGAGCCACACACAGATCCGCGATATCGCTGTGAGCCTCGGCGCCCTGGTGATTCGGGGTCGTTCAGGCACGCCGCAAGAAGCGTTGGGCATCGCTCACAGTGCATTGATTCCACCACTGACGGCAGCGCTGAACGAACTCGGCATCGACTTGGACGAGCCCCATCGCAGCATCGTAGCCGCGATCGAGACCAGTACCGACGAGCAGATAGTCGACTACGCGCGCGGATCGGCGGTGAGACACTACCTTTCGTTCGGTAATTCGGCCGGGGCGCTCAGCTATCTCACCGGCCTGGATTCAACACGCGCTGCAGATAATCGAGACCACTGGGCTTCATGGCTTCCGACCTTCGTCGATGTGGTCGGACCCGACCGCGCCGACACTCTCGCCGCCCGAGGACACCTCGCGTGGTGGCGCGGCGAGAGCGGCGACGTATCCACGGCTATTACCGAATTCGAGCAGCTCGAGGCCGACCTGCGGCGTGTCATGGGACCAGACGCTCCCGAGACGTTGTCAGCCCGCGAAAGCCTCGCCCACTGGCATGGCGACCATGGTGACACCGCCACCGCCATCAGCGAACTCGAGCAACTCCTCACCGATCGTCGACGGGTGCTCGGAGTCGACCACTCCGACACCCTGCAGACCGCACACAACCTCGCGTGGTGGCGCGGGGAGATCGGCGACGTCGCCGGAGCAATCACCGATTACGAACGGATCCTTCCCGCTCGACTCCGCATCCTGGGGCCCGACCATCCCGACACCCTTCGAACCCGCAACAACCTCGCCCATTGGCGCGGCGAGCACGGCGACCTGAATGGGGCCATCGTCGAATACGAACATGTCCTTGCCGACCGACAGCGCGTGCTCGGACCCGAGCATCCCGACACACTGCAGACCGCACACAATCTCGCGAACCGACGCGGCGAAAACGGTGACCTGATAACGGCTATCACTGAATATAAGCACATTCTGACGGAGCGATCGCGCGTCCTTGGGCCCGACCACCCCAACACGCTCCGCACACGCAACACTCTTGCCCAGTGGCTCGGCGAGAACGGCGATATAGATTCGGCCGTCACCGAATACGAGCAGCTACTGTCGGATCGCCGACGCATCCTGGGATCCGACCACCCAGACACCTTGACCACTCGCAACAACGTGTCTTATTGGCGGGGCCGGAACGCAAATGCCACGAGCGCCGTGGTCGAACTCAAACAACTGCTGGACGATAATATTCGCGCCCTCGGACCGGACCACCCACTAACCCTCATCACCCGGAGCAATCTCGCCCATTGGCACGGCGAGCAGGGCAACTTCGCTACGGCTGTCGCCGAACACGAACAACTCCTGATCGACCGATTGCGCGTCCTGGGTCCGGAGCACCCCGACACCCATCGAACCCGCCGCAACGCGGCCTACTGGCGCAGCCGACACAACGACGGCGACGCAGTGTCAAACGTTGAACCGCAACAGCGCCCTGATCGACTCGACGTCCTCGGATCCGACCACCCCTAAAGCACAAAAACCCGGCGCGGCACGGACTTCCGGCCGCGCCGAGGTGCTGGGCGATACCGCCGATGCTCCCGCCGTATCGGGGGTATCGCGCGTAATGTGAGCGCACATGAGCAGCAGCGATCTTCGTGACGAGGTCGACAGGCGCCTCGATCCTTGGCTGCCGCAACTCGGTTCGGATCGCGTGGCCTATACCAATCATGTGCTGCGGGTGCTGCAGCTGTGCGATCTGCTCGCCGGTGGCTCAGGGCCCGTGCCGAGCACCCGCGAGGAGTACCTGACGGCCGTGGCCTTTCACGACCTGGGCATCTGGACGGCGGGCACCTTCGACTACCTCGCGCCCTCCGCCGACCTCGCGCTGCAGTGGCTCGACCAGATCGACCGACCCGACCTCGCCGATCTGGTCGTCACCATGATCGACCAGCACCACAAGATTCGGCCCGCAGGTGAGCGCACCGATCCGATCGAAATCGTCCGCCGAGCAGATGCCATCGACGTCGAATTCGGCCTACTCGGCCGTTTCGGCGTACCCCGCTCGACCTACCGCGAGTTGGTGAAGCGCTATCCGGACAAGGGCTTCCACCGCCGGTTGGTGCAACTGGCGGCGCAGCGGATCCGAACCAACCCCACGTCACCACTGCCCATGCTGAAGTGGTGACGCGGGGTCGTTCGGTCAGGACAGCGTGGTGACCGTCAGCTCGCCGTCGGCGTACTGCGCGCGCAGGCGCTTCTTATCGAATTTGCCGACGCTGGTCTTGGGCACCTCCGCGATGAAGGTCCACCGTTCCGGCAGTTGCCATTTGGCGAATTTGTCGGCGAGGAATTCGCGCAGCTCCTCGGGTTTGGTCTCGGCGCCGTCGGTGAGCACGATGGCGACGAGGGGGCGCTCGTCCCACTTCTCGTCGGGCACACCGATGACCGCGGCCTCGGCGACGGCCGGATGGCCCATGACCGCATTCTCCAGATCCACCGAGGAGATCCATTCGCCGCCGGACTTGATCACATCCTTGGAACGGTCGACCAGGGTGAGATAGCCGTCGGGGCTGATCTTGCCGACGTCGCCGGTGCGCAGCCAGCCATCGTCGAATTTATCGGGGTCGATCTGCGCGCCGTCCGGGGAGTAGTACGAGCCGGTGATCCACGGGCCGCGAACTTCCAACTCACCGAGGGATCGACCGTCATTGGGGACGACACTGCCGTCGTCGCCGATCAGGCGTGCCTGCACGCTGGCGGGGAAGCGGCCCTGGCTGAAGCGGTACTCCCATTCGGCATCGCCGGTCACCCCGGCGGGCGGGTGGGCGACGCTGCCGAGCGGAGAGGTCTCGGTCATGCCCCAGGCGTGCAGGATGCGAACGCCGTGCTTTTCCTGGAAGGCGCGCATCATCGACGGCGGCACCGCCGCACCACCGACGACCACCGAACGCAGATGCGAGATGTCCTGCGGCTTGGCCGCGAGTCCGGCGAGTACGCCGCCCCAGATGGTCGGGACCGCGGCGGCAAAGGTGGGCTTTTCCGACGCCATCATCTCCAGCAGCGGGCCGGGCTGCAGGAAGCGGTCCGGCATGAGGACATTCGCGCCGGACATCAGCGCCGCGTAGGGCAGGCCCCAGGCGTTGGCGTGGAACAGCGGGACGATGGCGAGCACATAGTCGCTAGCCGAGAAGCCCATACTGGTCGGCTGGCAGACCTGCATGGCGTGCAGCCAGTTGGAGCGGTGCGAGTACACCACGCCCTTGGGGTCACCGGTGGTGCCGGAGGTGTAACACATTGCGGCGGCGGATCGTTCGTCGATCACCGGGTAGTCGTAGGTATCCGCCTGCGCGGCGAGCAGTTCGGTGTAGGAATGCACCTGGACGCCCTCGGGGGCCTGCAGTGCGGCGGCGTCGCCATTGGCCACGATGACGTGGCGGACGGTCTTCAGATTGGGCAGGTACTGGGCGAACATCGGCAGCAGCGAGCCGTCGACGATCACCACCTGGTCCTCGGCGTGGTTGGCGACGAAGACCAGTTGCTCCGGGAAGAGCCGGATATTGAGCGCGTGCAGCACCGCCCCCATCGCGGGCACCGCGATGTAGGCGACCATATGCTCGTTGTTGTTCCACATGAAGGTGCCGACGCGATCGCCGACGCCAATTCCCAAGCCGCGCAACGCATTTGCCAGACGCGCCGATTCGGCGCCCAGCTCGCGGTAGGTCATGGTGCGTACGCCGGTTCCGGTCCAGGTCGATACGGTGGAATCGCCCATGAACGTCGATGCGTAGCGCAGCAACGTCGCCAGCGACAACGGCTCGTCCTGCATGGTGCTCAACATCGGTACTCCTTTTTCTTCGGTGGCTACGGCGGCCTGCCGACCATGAGCCACATCACACCCCCGGATGCTACCCAAGGGTAGGTCGGACTGAGGGGGCGACCGCGAATCACATGAGCGGGCGGGTGCCCTCAGTTACCGCAGCTCGGCGGCGCCCCGGCGCCGCGCCGCAAGGCAGCCGAGTCCAACAGCCGATCCCATCGGCAATGTCGAGCGGTCTGAGCGCGAGCACGGCGCAACTCGGCGGCGACCAGGCGAGACACGTCACATGGTCTTTCGGGGCACCCGGATGACTCCGGTTCAGACCACGACGTGGGCCGGATAGGCGTGCACGAGAGCGGTGTCCAGTTTGGGAATGGCGTGAGTGAGGGTGTGCTCGGCGCCATGGGCCAGGCGGTGGGCATCGGCCAGGGTGATGGTCGGGGCGATATCCAGTTCGACATCGGCGTGCAGGCGGTGCCCGATCCAGCGCATCCGCAGGCTGCGCACCCCCAGTACGCCGGGTTCGGCGGCCAATGCCTGCTCGGCGGTGTGCACCAGCGTGGGTTCGACACCATCCATCAAGCGGCGGAACACATCTCGTGCCGCCGTCCGCAGCACGGCGAGGATCGCGACGGTGATCAGCAGTCCGACAATGGGGTCGGCCAATGGGAAGCCGAGCGCGACACCGCCCGCGCCGATCAGCACCGCCAGTGAGGTGAATCCGTCGGTCCGCGCGTGCAATCCGTCCGCGACCAGTGCCGCCGAACCGATGCGCCGCCCGACCCTGATCCGATAGAGCGCGACGGTCTCATTGCCGACGAAGCCGATCAGCCCCGCCGCCGCAACCCAGCTCACATGCTGGATCGGCACCGGATCGATCAGCCTGCGCACCGCCTCGTATCCGGCGATGATCGCGGACAGCGTGATCATGCCGACCACGAACAACCCGGCCAGATCCTCGGCCCGCCCGAATCCATAGGTGTAGCGCCGAGTCGCGGCCCGGCGACCGAGCGCGAATGCGATCCACAAAGGCACCGCGGTCAGCGCATCGGAAAAGTTGTGAATTGTGTCCGCCGCCAACGCGACCGACCCGGACACCAGCACGATCAGCACCTGGAGCAGCGCGGTAACCCCGAGCACCCCCAGACTGATCTTCACCGCACGAATGCCGACCGCACTGGCCTCCAATGCATCATCGACACTGTCCGCGGCATCATGGCTGTGCGGCACGAAGATCTCGCGCAGCGCTCCCCGCAGACCACCCGGATGGTCGTGGTCGTGGTCCGCACCGTGCGCATGATGGTGACCGCGTCCGTGTCGATGCCCGTGGTCGTGCTCCGGTTCGTGCGCGTGATGGGGACCGTGTCCATGTCGATGCCCGTGTCCCACCCCGTGGTCGTGATCCGGTCCGTTGCCCATCCGATGACCGAACTCGGATTCGTGACCGTCCCCTGGTCCGTGGCTGTGCTCCGGTCCATGATCGTGGTCGACCGCAAGGCCGTCTCGGCCGTTCCCAGCATTCGGAATATGGTTGTGCGCCTCGGCATTCCGGACTTCGTCACCGTGTGCGTGCGAAATGACCCGCCACCGTTCGGGATTGCGCTCGTGACTCATTCCGCCACCGCCTGATCACGGGACGGCAGTTCGCGCACCACACCATCGCCGCGGTGATGCGCGGGCACGCCGGGCCCGGCGTGTTCGGCGTTGTACACCGCGTCGACGACCAGCTGGCGTACGTGTTCGTTCTCCAGGCTGTAGAAGATCGTGGTACCTGCGCGGCGGGTCCGGACCAAGCGAGCCATCCGCAGCTTCGACAGATGCTGCGATACCGAAGGGCCGGGTTTGCCGATACGACCGGCCAGATCATTGACCGACAGTTCCTGGTCCACCAGCGCCCAGAGCACCTGCACGCGGGTCGAGTCCGCCAGCATCCGGAAAACCTCGACAACCAGCCCGACCTGGTCCTCCGCGAGCGGCGGCCGGATTAGCTCGCTATCTGCATTCATACGCAGATAATAGAACGGTGGGCCGCGGAGCGAAACCGCCCCTTCGGACCGGTCCGGCGGCGACACCCCCTGCTCGGCCGCCGACAGACCGGTCCGCCCCATTTCGAACAGCTCATTGTCTTAGCCGGTGTGGCACATTTATGCCAGTCGACGTGCCGACAATGGCGTAAATGAGACGGAGGCATTTCATATCGCTGGCGACGGCCGCGCGGTCAGTACCTGCGGGCCCCTGCATACGGCATCGAGGACAGCGGCGACGTCGTCACACCGACCCCGTAGGTCGAGGCGTGGATGACCTTGCCGTCACCGGCATAGAGGGCCGAATGACCGCCGTCATAGAAGGACACCACGTCACCGGGCTCCAATTCGTCCCGGGAAACCGGCGTACCTTCGGCCAGCTGCTCATAGCTCGTGCGCGGCACCTTCACCCCGGCCTGTCCGTATGACCACTGCACCAGTCCGGAACAGTCGAAGGCATTCGGACCCGTCGCGCCCATGCTGTATTCGGTGCCGACTTTGGTCCGCGCGGCGTCGACCGCAATCGCGCCGTGCGTGCGCGGCGGTGCCACCGCGGGCGCGGGCGTCGGAGCAGGCGGCTTGATGCCGAGAACACCGGTGAGTAGCGCGAGTTCATTGCGGATCACATCGGTGGGCAGTGGAATCCCGGTCCCCGGAACAGTCGCGGGTATCGACAGCTCCAGACCCGGAATTCCGAGGGGCACCGGACGGTCCGCGCCCTGAGCTGCCGAGGGCGTCGAACGGTCCGCCCCGGGAGGCGTCAGCGGTGCCGAAGTCGCCGTCCCCGGAATCGCTATGGGCGCTGCGGCCTCGATCCCCGGAACTGTCGGCGCACGTTCGGCACCGGGCACCGCGAGCGGAGCCGGACGCCCGAAGCTGAACACCGCGAGTGGCGCCGAAAAGTCCGCACCCGTAACCGCGAGTGGTATCGAAAGTTCCGTCGGCGGAACCGCGACCGGCGCGAGGTCCGCGGGAGCGGCGGAATCGCCGATCGCAGGAATCACCGGGAGCGCCGAACGCGCGGCCGCCAGAGCTTCCGATGGGAGCGAGACTGCCGCAACGGGAACCGTCAGTTCCGTGCCGGGGATGACCAGAGGCGAGGACAGTTCCGCGGCCGGAATCGCGAGCGGAGCCGAAAGTTCCCGACCGGAGGCCGCGACCGGAGCGATCGCCACCGGAGCAGCGGAATCACCAACCGCAGCAACCAAAGGCAGCGCCGAACGCGCAATCCCCGGAACACGCAGCGGCGCAGCGAGTCCTAGACCTGGACGCACCAGCGGTGCCAAAAGCTCCTTACCAGAAGCGGTGATCGGCGCGGCCTCCACCGGGGCGACGGAATCACCGATCGCAGCAACCATGGGAAGCGCCGAACGCAAGGCCGACGGAGTCACCGACTGGACCATGAGGTCTGCGCCCGGAACCGCCAGGGGCACGGAGATATCCGCGCTCGGAACCGAGAGCGGAGCCGAGAGCTCCTTACCCGAAGCCACAACTGGCGCGAGTTCCGAGACGGCGACGGGATCACCGCTGGCAGGAATCACCGGGAGCGCCGAACGCACCGCTGCCAGAGACTCCGACCGGGCTGGGAGGTCCGCATTCCGAACTGCCAGGGGTACAGCGTGTTCCGCGCCGCGAATGGCGAGGCGTGCAGGCAGTTCCGCACTCGGAACCGCGAGCGGAGCCGAAAGTTCCTTCCCCAGAACTTCAGCAGAGGCGAATTCGGGAAGAACAGCGGATTCCGCAACCGCGGGAATTGCATCGGGCGATGCATGCCCCTCCGTCGGAAAATCGACGCCGGGAATCGCGGTTGGAATCGAAAACTCGTCCGGGACTTCGTATGTCCCGATACCTGGAATCGTCAGTGGCTGTGCAGCGGCCTGTCCTCCCAGCAGTGTCGCGGCAATGGCCGCGCCTGCGATGACCCCTGCGCCGACGACCCATGGGAGTGCGCGCCGCAGGAAGCGGGAATATCGACCCTCCGAAGATGATGCCATGATCCGGTCCTCCGATCCTCGTATCGAAGGCCCTGGCTGGCCGCGCAACGCCGCACTGCATCGGCGTGTAGGACTTCACCAAGACCTCGAATTGATTCGAAAACCATCACGGTGATCTGTAGTCCAGTGGATCCGAGCGTCTATATTTCGACAGTTCTAGCGAATTACAAGGCGCAACACACGATATCGCGATAACAAAATCATAACTAATCGAAAATTCCCCGTCGCGCAACTGCTTTCGCGACGGGGCATTTTCGGCAAGCGGTTACTCACGCGGTGATCTGTTCCTCGATCTGCCTGGCGAGAGTTCGTAGTTTCGCGGCGAATTCACGCGCCGCCACCGGATCATTGTTCGAGCCCTTGACAACTCGTCGCGTCAGCGCGGCGAATCGCGATTCCACGGCCGCGAACAGATCGACGGCCCGCTGGTTCGACCGGTCCCGCAGCTCCCCGCGCAACCATGCCTGCAGCAGCGCGACCACCTCGGCCTTGTCGAACTGCTCCGGCAGCAATGCGACAGCCTCCCGGAGCTTGCCCGCGGTGACCTTCACATCATCGGTGCCCGCGATCGTCGTATACACCGTGACCGCGGCATCCTCACCGTGCTGGACCGCGACCGGCAGCAACTCGCGGACCTGTCCCTCATTGATGGCCGGTGCGACCGGATGCAGTTTCGCGGCGAGCGGCCAGGCCCGAATCAGCTTGTGTGCATAGGACCGTTGCATATCCCAGCGCTGCTCGACGTACTCGTCGAAGGTCGCGTGCCGATCGCGGTACAGGCGACCGTCCCGCACGATCTGGAGCGCCCGTCCGGCGGTCCAGAAGGCGACGCGCAGACCATCGATGGACGATTCGCAGGCCGTCAACTGTGCCTGCTCACGAGCGTCGAGCGGACCCGCCAGCTCGGCCCCGCTCGGCACGGGCAGCGGCATCGTCAGCACATCGGCATCGGCGAGCGGTGCGGTCGCGCCGGCGAGCGGAACCGTCGCAACCGAAATCGGTGCGGTTGCGTTCGCGACCCGTGCGGTTGCGTCGGCGAGCGGGACCGTCGCAGCCGGAATCGGTGCGGTTGCGTTCGCGACCGGTGCGGTTGCGTTCACGGGCGGGGCGATCACATTCAGGGATGCGGCACTCAGCGCGCCGGTGCGCCACTCGGCGTCGCGCAGCGGCGAAACCGGCGGCGTGTGTTCGGCGCTGTCCGCCAACGGATTCGCGCCACCGATCGAGCCCTTACCGACGGATCCGATGGAACCCTTTCTACGCTGCGGAGGCATCAGGCAGGCACCTCCACCGCGACCCCATACGGACTGACCAACTCGTCCCCTACCTGGAGATACTCCCCCAGGTCCACGATCGGATTCTCGGCACCCTCGCCGACCTCGCCGTCGGCCGCCTCCCGATACCATTTCCACGCGCTCAAATAGGACTCGAATACGTCGTAGCCCGCATCCTCCAGATTTCCGCGCTGCGTGCGATATTCGGTCGAGACGTTCACGCCGTTCTTCATCGTCACCGGCACCTTGGTCATCAGCACGCGCACCCTGATCTCGCGACCGCTATCCATCGCGGCCTCCTCCGCGGCCTTGTACGTACTCGGTACCCGCTTCACTTCCGAGGGACTCACGCTGGTCAACAGAATCAGCTCATCACTCTGCGGAATGGCGGCCTTGAATATCTCGGCCGACTCACCTCCGGCATCGACGATGATCACGTCGTACGTCCCGGAATTGTCGGTAATACAGTCGTTGACGTGCCGGGACGGGAAGGCGATCAACTCGAATGGCACCTCGATGCCGCCCCGGACCAGCCGCCGATACCAGGAATATCCGGTCTGACTGAGCGGGTCGGCGTCGATCACCAGCACGCGCAATTCATGGATCTGTGCGAAATATGCGGCCAAGAAAAACGCTGATGTGGTCTTTCCGACGCCGCCTTTGAGATTCCCCAGCGTTATGACCAGGGGTTCGGGTAGCTCCAGTGACGCAACAGAATTCTTCATGGACAGTCCTCCGAGGGTGAGGAGTGCAACCGTAGCGACTGCTTGCAGGTCGCTCGAAATTGTCAGCTGTGCGGGGCCAGTTTCGCACAGCGGAGAGCAATTACCGCTGATTGCGGACGCGCCATTTATCGGCGTCGAGTCCGATGCATGCCGTGTCCAATTGGACACAGGCGACCACCCTGTCGCGACCCGGCATCGACCGGGTAGAACAGGCGACATGCCTGTTGACCGGATGCTGCCGACCCCAGAGGCCCGCGACCTGATCGCGCTCACGCGCGATATCGCCGACAAGGTGCTCGAGCCGCGTGTAGTCGAGTCCGAGAGGACCGGGACCTTCCCCGACGGCGTCTTTCCCGCCCTCGGCGCGGCCGGGCTGCTGAGTCTGCCGTATCCGGAGGAATTCGGCGGCGGTGATCAGCCCTACGAGGTGTATCTGCAGGTGCTCGAGGAATTGGCGAGCCGCTGGGCCGCGGTCGCCGTCGCGGTCAGCGTGCACAGCCTGTCCTGCCATCCGCTGTTCACCTTCGGCACCGATGCGCAGAAGCAGCGCTGGCTCGCGACCATGCTCTCCGGCGAAACCATCGGTGCTTACAGCCTTTCCGAGCCGCACGCCGGATCCGATGCGGCCGCGCTGCGCTGCCGGGCCGCCGCGGTCGAGGGCGGGTATCGGATCAATGGATCGAAGGCATGGATCACCAATGGCGGCCGCGCCGACTTCTATACGCTCTTCGCCAGGACCGGCGAGGGCTCGCGCGGAATCTCGTGCTTCCTGGTCCCCGCCGACACCGAAGGCCTGAGTTTCGGCAAGCCGGAAGAGAAAATGGGCCTGCGCGGCATCCCGACCACCACCGCCGCCTATGACGACGCCTTTTTACCCACTGAAAACCTGATAGGCGTTGAGGGACAAGGACTTTCGATCGCTTTCAGTGCTTTGGACTCGGGTCGGCTCGGCATCGCCGCGGTCGCGACGGGTCTCGCCCAGCGCGCCCTCGACGATGCCGTCGCCTATGCCAAGGAGCGAGAGGCCTTCGGTCGCCACATCATCGATCACCAGGGCCTCGGTTTCGTGCTCGCCGATATGGCCGCGGCGGTGGATTCGGCGCGCGCGACCTACCTGGACGCCGCCCGCCGCCGCGATGCCGGGCTGCCCTACTCGCGCCAGGCCAGTGTCGCCAAGCTGATCGCCACCGACGCCGCGATGAAGGTCACCACCGACGCGGTACAGGTGTTCGGCGGTTACGGCTACACCCAGGACTTCCCGGTGGAGCGCTATATGCGCGAGGCGAAGGTCATGCAGATCTTCGAGGGCACCAATCAGATCCAACGCCTGGTCATCGCACGCCAGCTCGCCGGACAATAGAGACGGCGGCTCTTCCCGCCGCCGAGCTCAGCCGAGTCTCAGCAAGTCCCCAGTAAACTGGGGGCGACCTGAAACCGAGGATGAAAGGGGCGCGAGCGGTGTTGTGGCTACTGATCGGCGTTGTCATTCTGCTCGCGGCGGCCTACGTCGTCTTCCTGACGCAGCAGACCAAACAGCGCGCGGTGCGGGAATTCGACGACGCGGCCGCCGACGCCAGGCAGATGATCGAACGACTCGCGGGCCAGGTGTACAACCTCAACGGCACCAGCGAGGCGGCAAAGCAGGCACTCGCGGACGCCTCGGAACGGCATATCGCGGCCGGATCGCAGATCGAGCAGGCGCGCACGCCCGCCCAGGCGCGGCTGGCCAAGCAGACCGCGGCCGAGGGCATGTATTACATCCGGGCGGCGCGCATCGCGATGGGCATGGATCCCGGTCCAGTGATCCCAGCACTGGACGGCCAGGACACCGCAGGGCGGGTCACCGAGAACCGGGTCGTCGAATACGACGGCCGCCAGGTCGCCGCCTCACCCAACCCCTCGGCGGAGACACCGAATTACTATCCGGGCGGCCGGGTCGCGGGGCGGCCGGTGCCCGCGGGCTGGTACTCCGAACCATGGTGGCGGCCCGCATTGATCGCCGGCGCATGGGGTTTGGGTTCGGCGCTGCTGTTCTCGTCGCTGTTCTCCGGAATGTCCGGGGTGGGATATGACGTACAGGGCTTCGAAAGCGGTTATGGCGAGGGATATCAGGACGGGCTCGATGCGGCCAGCGGGGATCAGGGGTACGACTCGGGTGATCAGGGCGGATACTCCGGCGATCAAGGTGGGTACTACGACGATCAAGGTGGATACGACTCGGGTGGCGGCGGGTTCGATGGTGGGGGTTTCGATGGGGGTGGATTCGATGGCGGCGGGTTCGACGGGGGCGGGTTCGACGGCGGATTCTGACCACCCGGCTGAGCACAGGCCGGTCTTACCGAAATAGCCCTCGCTCGGACGCAACTCTCGACCGCGGCTTTATTGTCTGAGACAGAGCGTTTAGTTTTCCTTGAACCAGTACGGATTCGGTTCCGCCTTCGATCTTCCACGCACAGCCAAGTCGACCACCAAGGTCACCGCCCGGGAGTTGACTTTCACTTCCCTTCCCACGCAAGGCTTTTCGGCCGAAACATTCCGAGTGCCGCAGCCCGGCGAAAAACTCGTCACCGCAGATTCGGCGCCCGGCATCAACGAGAATTGCTGCACAGCAACAACTTTTGCGTATTGCGTGGCAGAAGCCGACCATACGCCAGGGGCCGACACCTAGCGGAGGTCGGCTCCACACCAGAGGCGACCTTCGGATCGACACCTCCGGAGTCGACCGCTCGACACACCATAGCGACCCGTCGCGACATCGAGCCACCGCTCCCGCGGAGCCATCGCCACCCCGAGCCGAACCTCCAGCTTGCGTCATTGCATGCCCGGAGACCGGTCAAAGACAGACCGAGCCACGAAACAGTCTCAGACAGTCTCCTCGCCTCGGTCAACCCCAATCCGATGTCGACCAAATGACGCCACCATCACGCTCCCCGCCAAATCGATGCGGCCCCTACGCACCCGACCCGGTAGACTCCCCGAAGTCCCGGTAGGCGCCCCCGGCACCCACCAGATCAGCCCTCGTAGCTCAGGGGATAGAGCACCGCTCTCCTAAAGCGGGTGTCGCAGGTTCGAATCCTGCCGAGGGCACTTACCTGCGACAGCTGTTTCCACAGCTCAGCGGATTTTCCTGATCCGCACAATACTCCCCGATCGCCAACGCGAAACCGAAACATGCAGGTCGAACAGTTGCCCTGGTACGAGCCCCCAGGAAGCACAAAACATGGGCAACCCTGCCGACAACCGGGAATCAGGACCCGTCGACATCCGGGCAATTCACCTGCCATTTCAACAGTGCGGCAACTGCTTTCGCCTGCGCAGCAGCGACACGCTCCCCCTCCGCACCACCGACAGGCCGAACCTTGAAGTACACCGTCAGCCCATCACGCAACGCACGTCGCGGACGGTGCGCAGGGCGGCGCTTGCGGCGATGATGAGAATCGGCAAAGTGAGCAAGCCCAGCGGCCCTACGAGCAGGGGGTCGGGCACGTGATCGGGGGAAGCGGTGAGTCGTGGCAGTGGTAGCGCGAACTCGTTCAATCCGACGTGGGCTGCCACTGCGGGCCAAACCGAACCAGTCTTTATCCGGATGACGGCAATCAAGGCGCCTGCGCCGACCGCGACGGTCACGGCCACCGGGATCGCGATGTACAGCGGATGGCCGGGATAGCTGCCGCCGAGCGCAGTCATCGGCAGATGCCACAGACCCCACAGCACGCCGCCAAGGCAGATGCCCGCCACAGTGCCGAAGCGAAGTGTCAATCGCGGCATCATGTATCCCTGCCAACCGATCTCCTCGCCGAGGTACAGCGGAAGGGAAACCAGCGCCGATACCGGTAGTGCGAGCAACGACCACCACGAATCCGACCATGTCGGTCGATACGTGCCGAGCACGGCTGCAGGGATCAAGCCCACAGCGGTGATCGCAGGCAAAGCCATACTGGCGTAGAGGCATTGGAGCAGGACGCGCCGTGGCGAACGGGGCAGGCCCAGCGCGAGGATCCGCGGCAAGCTGCGCCATGGATAATGCCGTCGAGCCAGCACGATCGCCACCGCGGCTGGGACCACCATCATGGTGAACAGGCATGCCGCCACCAACGGCCCCGCATGTTGTGACGGCGCCGCACGCCGGAATCCCGACAGCCACAAGGGCGCCGCCACCAACCATGCGCCGATATAGGCGGCCGGCACGAAATACCACAGCTCCCGGACAGCCCGTCTGATCGGATCATTTCGATGATCTCCAGTGGTGGAACGCAATTCGCTCTGATTCGTCACGCTCGGCAACGCTATGCACGTCACGGTGGTCGCGCGGTGACGTGCGCACCCCGGCCGATGGTGGATCCTGCGACACCATCGGTGGCTGAGCCGGGATGAGAGACTCTTGGGGTGTCTGGTGTGTTGCGGTGGGATCGTGTGTGGGGCGGGGTGCGCGCCAGTGCGGTCACGCTCGGGATCGGCCTCTACGCGATCATCGCGGTGCCCGCGATGGCCTATACCGCGGTCACGTGTGTTGTGGGCATTGGATTTGTACTCGTGCCACCACAATTATGGCTTCTCGGACGGATCGCGGATGCCGAACGCCGCAGGCTGGGCGGGTCACTGGAATTAAGATTCGAACCGCAGACAGGGCGGCCTTTCCGGTGGCTGCCCGCGCTCGTGGTCGACCCAGCGGTATGGCGCGAGTTGCGATGGGCCGTGATCATGCTGTTCGGCGGAACTCTGCTGGGTGCATTGGGTATCGCACTGTCCGTGTTGCCGTTGCTTTGCTTCGCGGCGATGTGGCTGTGGTGGTTGTTCCCGACCGACGACCCCATCCGAATCATCGCCAATGTCCCGATCACCGGGTGGATGTCGGCGTTCACGGCGGGAGTCGTGCAGTTGGTCATCACCGTGGCGGCGGCCGTCGTTTGTGGGCCGTGGGTCGCTCACGCGGGCCTGTGGCTGTCGTGGGCGGGCCTACGAGCAAGTAGACGAGGGCGCATGGCGCAACAGGTCGCCGAACTGCGGCGCACCCGATCCGGAGCCATCGACGCACACGCTGCGGACCTCCGGCGCATCGAGCGCGATCTGCACGACGGCACGCAGGCGCACCTGGTTGCCCTCGCACTGCGATTGGGACTGGCACTGCGTGTGCTGCAACGCGATCCAGCCTCGGTCGCGCCGCTGTTGGAGCAAGCGCGCGACGGCGCGGAAGCCGCGATGGCCGATCTGCGGACCGTATTGCGCACCACATATCCGCCGATCCTGTCCGACTACGGACTCGACGGCGCCCTGTCCGCCGCGGCGGCACGTTGCACCGTTCCCACTCGTGTGCGGGTCGAGATCATCGAGAACCCGCCTGCTGCAGTGGAAGCGGCGGTCTATTTCGTGGTCACTGAGGCGCTCACCAACATCGCCCGTCATTCGGGCGCCACCGCAGCACTGGTCGAGATCCGCGCGATCCGCGAATCCGTCACGATCGAGATACGCGACAACGGGCGTGGCGGCGTCGACGAGTCCGGCGGCACGGGTGTGTCCGGCATGCGGCGGCGACTGGAAGCACTCGATGGTGTTCTCACCGTGGACAGTCCCGCCGGAGGACCGACGATCTTGCGAGCGGAGTGCCCATGCGCATAGTGATCGCTGAGGACAATGTTGTACTCGCTCAGGGACTCTCGCTGCTGTTGGAGAAGGTAGGCCATGAAGTCGTGGCGATTGCCGGCGACGGCGACTCGTTCGTTGCCGCCGTCGGTGAACACCGCCCCGACGTCACCATCGTCGACGTCAGGCTGCCTCCTTCCTTCCGCCACGAAGGCATCCGCGCGGCATTGCGCGTGCGCTCGGAAATTCCCGGCCAGCCTGTACTCGTCTTCTCGCAATACGTCGAACAGAGCTACGCCCGTAACCTGATCCGTGACGGCGGAGGGGTCGGGTATCTACTGAAAGACCGTGTCGCACGCGTTGACGACTTCCTGCGAGCCCTGCACCACATCGCCGAAGGCGGCACGATCATGGACCCCGAAGTCCTCGATCAGCTCATGACCCGCCACGACCCCGTTTCCACCCTGACGCCCAGAGAACGTGAAGTCCTCGAATTGATGGCCCAGGGCTATGCCAACGGCGAGATCGCCCGAAAACTCACCGTCACCGATCGCGCCATCCTCAAACACATCGGCAATATCTTCACCAAACTCGATTTGCCAGCGGAAGAAACCGGCCACCGCCGCGTCCTCGCCGTGCTGGCCTACCTCAGTCAATAGATGCAGCCCGGATAGCGCCCGAGAGAGGCCGTCACTTCTGCATGTCGGCGTGCTGGAGCTTGGCGGGTGCGGTGGTCCTGGAACCGTGGTGGCCGTGGACCTCGAGCGCGATCGAGCCATCGGCGAGTCTCAGCGGTGGTTCGGAGGCGGTGTCATTTCAGCCAACGGACCCAGCTGGGGTCGGTTGTGAGGCAGGATCGTTGTCCACCTGCGCGCCGAGGTATTCGATGCTGCGTGGGTGACCCGTTATCCACTCGGTGAAATCGTGTCCGAAACCAGGCTTCCAGTCCGTCGGGCAGGAAGGGCGCAACACCTCGGTCCGGTGCGGGCCGACCCAACTGGTGGCCTGTTGTCCCATGCCGGTTGTGCAGTTCATCTGCCAGGTCACACGGTAGGTGTCATCGGTGTTGTTACTGCATGTGTAGTCGTCGCTGCAGTTCAGTCCAGGGGCTACTTCCCTGGCGGCGGCCTGGGGGGAGAGTATCGCGGCGGTGGCGGTGATCAGGGCGGTGATGCCCGTACCCGCTGCGAATCGGGCCCGCAGTTCATTACTGTGCGTCATGATCGCCAACGGTAGGCACGTCAGCACACCCACACAGTAGCGCTGCCTCCCCAACCCAGGGTGGTGCTTGCGACACTGTCGAGACGTCCCCACCACCGAAATTCGCACCTACACATTCCCGTTCGACATCTGGGTCACCAGCTACCCCGGTACCCGCCCCGGTCCCCGCCATGGTTTGAGTCCGACGCGACTTCGAACCAGGTGGGCCGACCTCCTAGGATCCGGCTCCGGCACCACCGACCATCGCCAGGCACTATCCGGTGTTTCTCGCGCCGGCACTACCGGAATTCCGGCAGCGCCGGCGCGAAACGCGCAGGTGAGGATGGAACGTTGTCGGCAAGATACCGCCCGCACGGATCGTCGGACACCCACCACTCCAACAATGACTGGCGTATGCCCGACGACCCGATGCCGAACGATCAATCAGGCTTCGGATAGCCGAACCCCGCTTCGATAGTCAGCATCCCTCACGAAAACCGCTGGTCGGTACCGTTCCCATCCTTATAATTCACCGCCCACGGCACGATCGTTGCCGAGACCATGCCCGATTTCGGCGTGGATGCGGATCGACACTGGAGCGGGCGATCGACGGCTGACTACACGCCGTTCAGCCGGAAAAGCCGCTCAGCGTTGCGATGTGTGATCCCCTCCCGTTCCTCGGGCGTGATGTCGAGTTCGTCGAGGAACTCACGCACGCCGCCGAGGTGGAGGAACGGGAAGTCGGTGGACCAGATCACCCGGTCGAGTCCCACCTCGGCACGGATGAAGTCGAACTGGGGGCGATGGAACATCCCGCTGGGCGTGACCCAGACGTTGGAGCGGTAGACCTCGGCGATCGTGCGTGACAGCCCGGTGTCGCCCGGCGAAAGGACGTCGTCCAGGCGGCTGAGGTAGAAGGGGACCATCTCGCCCCAGTGGCCACTGATGACCTGCAGGTCGGGAAGTCGTTCGAACACTCCGGCGAGGATGAGCCGCAGCACGTGAATGCCGGCCTCGTGGTGCCAGCCCCATCCGCCTAGGGAGAACTCCGCGGTCACCTTGTCGTTGAAACCCGCGTAATAAGACCGCTGCACCTGTTGAACAGGATGGAAAGGGTGCACGTAGAGAGGCACCCGCAGTGCGGCGATCCGGTCCAGGACCGGCTGGTAGGCGGGTTCGTCGAGGAACCCGGCACCAGGACGTCCCAGGATGAGGACGCCGCGCAGACCGAGGTCGGTCATGGCGCGGTCGAGTTCGTCGACGGCGGCGGCGGGCAGTTGCCACGGCAACGCTGCCAGCCCCTGAAGGCGATCGGGGCTAGCGAGGACCGCCTTCGAGAGCCGGTCGTTGACCGACTGGCACAGGGCGATCGCCCTGTCGTCGGGAACCAGCTGGACTGGGCTGGTCCAGGAAACAATCTGCACGTCGATGCCGTGCTCGTCCATCCGCCGGATGCGGTCCTGCCCGAGGTCGGTGCCGAGGCGGATCGCTTCGTGGATGTCGACGGCGGGTCGTCGGCCGGCACCGGGGCGCACCGGCGAGGAGCTGGAACTCTGGGCACGCATGTACGGCGCCTCACGGGCGAGGACCGGGCCTGCCGCTTCGGCGATCGACTGGTCGACCGCATGTTCTTCGATGCAGATCAGCGTCATGAGGAGCTCCCAGTGAAGTCGGGTGCGAAGACGGTCAACCGGCCAACGCCGGTTTGATGGTCTCTTCGGCGAACTCGCGGAAGGTGGTGGGTGTGGTGTTCCCAGCGGTACGCGCCGTGCCGTTGTTGATGCCGCGCTCGCCGGCAAGGTCCATGTCCACCATGGACTGGGCCATCGCCTCGGAGACGCCGCGATCGACGAGGAAGCGGCGAATGGCAGCGCGGTCCCCGAGCTCGTACCGGATGGGCACACCGAGAACCTCGGTCAGGATCTGCGCGATGTCGAGGTAGGAGAGGTCTTCTCCGCCGAGGACCTCGACCGACTCCTGCCCGGTCCAGGCGTGATCGAGCAGGAGTTCGGCAGCGAGTGCGGCGATGTCCTTCGTCGCGATCCAGGGCATCGTGAAATCGGCTGGGAGAGTGCCGGAGACGACCCCGTTCCGGATCGTGGCCACCTGCCGGAGGACGTTGTCCATGAAGGCGGGCAGAGCGAGCGAGCGCACGTGCGCGCCGGTGCTGCGGAAGAGGTCCTCCATCGCGTGCGACGCGGAGATGTGGCCCGCATAGATCTGCGATCCTCGCCCGAGCGCGGAAACGATCACGACGCGCGGCACACCGTGGCGCACGACGGCGTCGGCGCCGGGGATCGAGGCGGTCACGTACGCCTCGTAGGGACTGCTCGCGTTCGCAGCTGCCGGCATGAGCCAGAACAACGCGTCGGCGCCGTCGAGGGCACGGTCGAGGACATCGCCATCGCAGTGCGACCCGACGACGATCTCGGCTTGCTGCCGCACTTCGGCGGGCAGCTTGTCCGGATCCCGGACAACGAGGCGCACCGGTTCACTTCGCTGGAGCAGCGTGGCGACCAGCTTGCTGCCTATCTGCCCGGTGGGGGCGGTGACAACGATCATGGATGATTGCTCCTATCCTCGGAAAATCAAAGTAAACTAAACTGTACCGTATACTTTAGGTGGCACACAATGGCCCGACGCGGTGAAGCGCTGCGAGAGCACATCCTCGACACGGCGAAACTCGCGTTCCTGGAGGACGGCTTCGAGCGAACCTCGATGGACGCGATCGCGGCGCGGGCGGAAACGTCGAAGCGTTCTCTGTATGCGCACTTCCCGACCAAGGACGCGCTGTTCCTCGCGGTCGTCGAGCGCGTCCGCGCCCTGTTCGGTCAGCGGATGCGCACGCCCGGGCAATACGCCGACGAACCGGCGGAAGCGGTCGTGCGGTACTGCGGGCGCTTCGTCCAGCTGTTGCGGTGGTCCTCGGTCGCCAGGATGCTCCGTCTCGGCATCGCCGAGGCCGACCGGCTGCCGGATCTGGCGGCCGGCCTCTACGACGTCCTCTTCGGGACCACGGCCCGCGATCTCGCGACGCACCTGGAAACCACCTCGGGACTCGCGACCGGCGAGGCCGAGGTGGCGGCGACCGAGCTGATCGGCCTCGTCGTCCACCCGATGCTTCCGCGCCTGCTGTTCGGAATCGACCCCATCGTCGACGAGGTACCAGAGGAGGAGCGCCTGATGGCAGATGTCGATCTCGACCGGATCCGGCGCCTGTGCCGCATTGTGCTGCAGCCGTCGGCTGCGGCGAACCAGCTCACCTCCGGGAACTGACAACTCCCGGCAGCGCCAGTCATTGCCACATCGCACCTCCAACGGAGCGTCAAACCGGATATACACCCACAATGACCAGGCATTTCCCAGTTGCCCATGTTTTGCGTGTCCTGCCGAGGGCACCGAAAACATGGGCAACTTTTCGGTTGTTGCCCGGCCTGTCGTGTTTTGTCGCGTGCTGGTTCGGCTTGGCGCACATGGTGGTTCGCTCGTTCGCGGAGTCCAGCTCGGTATTTTTGGTGCGGTGTTTGTGTTCGAGTTCGGCGAACCGGTGGCGTAGCCGCTCGACCCAGGCGTCGGCGACCTCGCCACCGTTGGAGGTGGAGCAGGATTCGCGTTCGCCTAGAAGGTTGTTCTGGCGGCGGGTGACCTCGGCGATCGTCTTCGATCGCGGCGATCCGCTGCTCGATGTCGTGGCGGTCGCTGGAGCGTGGCCGCGCAGTTGGTGGCGTAGCAGAACGGTGCGGTCGGGACCGAACACTCGCTCGTTGAAGAAGGTTTGTACGCATTCCGGCAGCGCGTATTCGCGTACGTACACCGCTCGGGGGTGGTCGACGTACGCCTCTGGGTTGTCGACGCGATCCAGTTGCGGCTGGCAGGTGTAGTAGCCGTAGTTCTTGCGGGTTTTGCCGAACATCCGCTTGTTGCATTGCCGATGGTGCACCTAGTAGCGAACCACGTAGGTACCCGTGGTAACCCGAGTGCATGGCAGGGCCGCGCTCGCGGGGCTGGTTTGTGGAGGTGTGACATGAAAGTATTTGTGCCGCAAGGGCTATCAGATCATCGATGGCGGTGTTCGTGCCGCGCATCTGTCCAGGGAATAGGAAACGGTTGTTGTTGATCGGCGGATCTGTCGTGGGCGTCATCATCGTGCTGGTGTTGCTTGGTATCGCTGCTGTGGCTTTGGATCCACGTGACCGTGCAGAGCGGCGCAACCGGGTCGATTCCGGTGTGCACGAACATGTTCGGCCGCAGTCTGCGTGGCCGAGAACCGAACATCTACACCGTCGATGACCCCTTGCCTGTCTGGCTTCGGTTGTGCCGCTGCCAGATTCGGCCGTCTGCAACGATGCCCGCGCGTGCCTGGTACTCGGTGCTCGCAGCACGGTTCCAATCCGTCGATCACACAGAGAGACTCCCATGCCCATCGAACCAGACGAACGCCTCGACATACGCGGGCAAGCCAATGCTGTGGTACGCGCCCTGATCACCAGCGTTGTCAGTGTGTTCGCACTGATAGTCCTCGTCGTGCTCATCTCAAAGGCGCTCGGCCTGGGTGACGAAGAGTCGGAATCGACTGCGACGAGTACAGCGAGCAGCTCAGCCCCTACCGCGACGCCAACCACACCGGCCGCTGCGCCCGCGTCCCTGTCCGATCCGCGATGCGCGCCAGCGTCGGAAAACGTTGTCGCGCAGGTGCAAGCGGGCCTCATCATGGATGGCTACCGGCTCACCAACGCCACGGTGATCATCGACGGTCGTCTCACGTTCTTCGGTGCAACGACCCTCGACGCATCCGGACAGATGGAAGAGCGTTCGGACGTGTGGATCCTGCGCGACCACGTCGTCTTCGCCTCCACCGGTGGCGCACGCAGCAACTCGCAATTCCCGAAAGCCTCGTCGTCACCGCTGAGTATCTCGCCGGGAGACGAGCGGGTGCGAGCCGTAGATGCCTGTGTAGTGGACGCGACGCGCAGAAGCTGATGCACCTGTGGGCGCGACGGATCGGGAGAGATGCCTGGATGCGGAATCCGGCCGCGCCCTCGTCGTCGCCCAGCTCGCCGTCCAGTTCGGCAGCGACGTCGGAGAGGGTTCGACAGATCGGCTAGAGATCGTCGGGCAGCAGGCGGAACGCAGTATGACCAGTGAGCGGGGTAACCGCGCGGAAATCACGTCGGTCGAGTGTCAGCACCTCCACAGTTTCGTATCGCTCGGCTAATGACACATTGGTGGCGTCGGTGAGATCCAGGCGCATGGCCATGTATCTGTTCTGCACCTTGCGCGCGACCCGCAACAGGTCCGCCGAGATCGTGGGCACTTCGATGCGTCCGGTGTGCTCTTGTGCCAACAACCAATCATTGACCGCATAAGCGGCTTGACGATTGAGATTTCGGGTGGTGATGTGTTCGACTTCGAGCAAGACGAGTGGAGAAACGATGGTGAGCGCCGCCTGCTGGAGCGCTGCGCGCGCGTCGACGTGCTCGGGATCTGCGGAGTTGAAAGCGGCAACCAGACCCGAGGCGTCGCCGATCACGATCACCCAGCATCGGCTTCGGTGTTGGTGACCGCTTCTCGCACAGCGCTATCGATCTCATCCGCCGTCACCGCATGCCCGTAGTCGAGAACGGGGATATCCCATGCCTCATCCCATCGGCGAGTGCGTATCGCGGCGAGATGAAAGGCTTCACGAAAATACTCGGACTCCGGCCGCCCTTCGCGGGCCGCGGCAATCTTCACCAACTCGAGGTCGGCCTCGTCGACCATGACCGTTGTCTTCTTCAAGCCCATAAGGTTATGGTACCCGCACCATAACATCCTGGCCGGCCCATACGCACGGCCGTTCACAATCCCCCACATCGGCCGGGCGGCAAGGCCCATGTTCTGTTGTGTGCGGGTGATGGCGGTGCGTCGCGTGGCGGTCAGCCCCATCGGGGCTGGCAGTGACCACGGCCATTTGCTGCTGATGCTGATATCGAATCTAGATTCAGGACCACATAACGGCGAGCCCGGTCGTTCGGCGCCCCCTGCGGGTTGGCACCGCTTCGATATTCTCCCGGTATCAACGGTGATTGTCGTTCAGCAAGCGGCGCGCGACGGCTCGGCCCGACGTTCCGCCGACACCGGGCCCCGGCCAGGTAGCCGCACCGATCAGGTACAGGTCGGGCACGACGGTGGCGTAGCCCCCGCGGTGCGCCGGGATCGGGCGCTGGGTGAATGCCTGAGACAGCGCGTTGTGTCCGGAAGCGTGATCACCCGGGCCGGCGTTGGGGCTGATGCGGGACAAGTCCGTCGGCGTCAGGATGTGCCGCCCTATCACCATCTGTTCGAGACCGGAAATGTGTTGTGCCGCTTCGGTGATCACCCGATCAGCGAACTGTTCGGCCACCGAAGCCGTCCACCCGCCGTCGACCCTGATGACACCGGCCGCATCACCGGCAGGATGGAGCGGTGCATCGAGAACCTGCAGTCGGACGACAGCCCGTCCCGCGGGCGCGCGCTCGGGATCGACCGCGGTGGCCTCGTGCCAGGATATCGACGGATTTGCGGGCAATAATCCGTCTTCGGCCTGTCGAACGGACGTGACAAGTTCGGTCAGGCCGCGGCCCACGTTGATTCCGCCGCCGCCGTCGAGCCGGGAGTCTGCGAAGTGGGGACGCGCCGAAAGGGCCACGTTGAGTTGAAAGCAGCCGCGGCGATACCGATATCGGCTTGCTTGCACCCGCGCTGATTCGGGGATCCCAGGCGCGTCACCCAAGAGCCGCCCATACAGCTGTTCGGGCGTGGTGGTGGCGACCACCGCCTCGGTAGCGGTCAGGTGCTCACCATGCACAGTCCGCACACCCGTAGCGCGGCCGCATTCGGTCACGATGGCGTCCACCTCAACGCCGGTCCGGATCACACCACCGTGTGCGGTGACCAGCCCGGCAAGCGCCTCGGCGAGCCGGCCGCTGCCACCAATCGGGGTGGGGTTGCCTGCGCCGAGGGTAGCCATCAGCAGCACCGACCACAGCGCACCGCCGGCGTCCCACGGGCTGAGCCCGATGTGCAGTAACCATGGCAACCACGCCATGATCAATTCCTCGCTGGAGAATCGCGCACCGAGCAGGTCGAGTCCCGAACTCGTCAGCAGCGTCGAAAACGGCAGATGCGAGGCGGAATGACGGTTCAGCTCGTCCAGCAGTCCTACCGCCTCCGGTGAATTCAGATCCATGCCCAACAGCGGCACGAGCGACCCGAGCTGTGGTGATACATCGGCCATGAGCTGCGTCCATGCGTCTCGTTCGCCCAGCCGGTCCAGCTCGGCGGCCAACGCATCCGAATTCGTTTCGATCACGGCCGAGCGGCCATCGGGAAAGGATGCCCCGGTGCTCACATTGCCCTGCACATAGGTCAGACCGTAGTCGGCAAGTTCGGTGCCGAGTTCTGCAAACACCGGTCCACCAACGAAGATCGGGTGCAGCGCCGAGAACGTGTCGTGGACGAAGCCGGGCAGGGTCAGCTCCTCGGTTCGGACCCAACCACCGGGATCCGGGCCCAGGTCGAGCAGACACACGCTGCGGCCTTCCTTGACCAGATAGCTCGCAGCGATCAGCGCATTGTGCCCAGCGCCGACGAAGATGACGTCAAAACTGTTTGTAGCGGACATACCATCCGACGATAAAAAGCAGCAAGATCGGCTGCCGCCCAACGTCCATTCAGTGAACTATTCTCGCTATCCGGGTGCTGAGCGGTTTTCCGGCGCCCGGATCAGTCCGGCGATCCTGGCTGCGGCAGTTCGGGTGGCCGCGATCAGCGCGGGCGTCGGGCGTGCGCCGGCGACGACCGTGGAAACTGCGGCCACGTCGCCGGTTCCGAGGGGCACTGCAACGGCAACACAACTCAGGTCCGCTTGCACACCACCCACGTCAACGATCGGCGCTGTCCGACCGAATTCACGGTGCGCCCGCGCCTGCGCGGTGCCCGAAGGCACGTGAGCGCCGGGTTCCGCGACGAACCCGAGTGGCACGCGCGCCTCGACCGCATCCAGGAACACCACTTCATCGCCGACCGTCGCGGACAGGCTCACAGCGGCGCCGGTGATGGCGGCGAGTTCGGCGATCGGTCGCCGGGCCGCAACACGCAGTCGACGCTCCGGCGCGACGCGCGCGCCCAAACCCAGGAGGCTGGCGCCGAGGCGATAACGGCTGCCGTCGCGCCGAACCGCTCCCACCTCGATCAGCTGGTGCAGCATCCGATACACGGTTGGCCGGGCGAATCCGCTTACCTCGGCCAAGTCGACAAGCCGCACAGGTTCCAGCACAGATATGTAATCCAATAGCGCGAACGCGGTCTCGATCACCCCGCGACCGTCACGTTGGGCATGGCCAACGTGCGCCTCGACAGGATTTTCGCTCACAACACCACCCAACTCAGGGTCTCCCGCGGCGAATGTAATGTGACGTCCAACACGCCAGCTCACCGCAATATTCCGGGCATGGAAGCGCTGCTCACCACGGTCTCAGGTGAACTGCCCGATCGCCATGAGCACATGGAACGCGTCGTGATCTTGTAATGGCCGGCCAGGTGCCGACCATCCCGTAGGCGGCACGCCCGACGAAGGCCGCCGAGGCATCGCTTCTGGGCCCTGGTTCGTCGGTCGCTGTCTACCGGCCGGCGCAGGGGTTCCATCGGCGGCGGATCGACAGCGATGTGGCGCGAGCGCAGAACGTAGTGCAGTCGGTGATCTCGAAGGTGTCGCTGTCCAGTATTGAGGCAGGCATTGGTCGAAGTTCCCTTCCAAGAAGGTCTCGCACTGACGGCCTGGGTTCAGCTCATCCCGGGCATCGGGTCCGGATCTGGTGTGATCAGGGCTTGCAAGGCTGCGGCGGAAGGGGTGTCGGGTTCGGCGGAATACAGGCAGATGGCCCAGATACCGGGGTCTGCTGGGAGCGGAATGAATTCGAAGTCGAGGTACAGGGCGCCTACCCGGTCATGGTCGAAACGCCAGCGACCGTAGGCGATATCGGTGACGTTCCGGGTGGCCCACATGTCGTGGAATTCGGAGCTGCCGACCGTCATTCGCTGCAGCAACCGATTCAAGTCGGGGTCATCAGGGCGGTGGCCAGCGACCAGGCGCAGGTGGGCGACGAGTCCGGTGGCAATCGAATCCCAGTCGTGAGCGACGAGGCGACGGATGTGGCTGTCGTGGAAGACAAGATCGATCCAGGTGCGTTCATCCTCGGGCACGGACGCGAAATCGATGCCGAACAAGGCTTCGGCTGCTCGGTTCCAGGCGAGCATGTTGGTGCGATGTCCGACCACGTAGGCGGGTGTGCCGGTCAAGGAGTCCAGCAGCTGCCGCAGCGCCGGACGCACGACCGGCCGATCGCGGCTCGGCGCGACGACCTTCGGCGGCCGGGCGAGGCTGTAGAGGTACAGGCGTTCGTCGACGGCCAGACGTAAGGCGGAGGCGATGGCGTCGATGACCGCGTCGGAGGCGGTGTCCACGCGGCCTTGCTCGAATCGCACGTAATAGTCGACGCTGACGCCCGCCAACTGAGCGAGCTCTTCACGGCGCAATCCGGGCACCCGGCGACGGCCGCCGGAATCGACCAGTCCGACGTCGGCCGGTCGCAATCGTGCGCGACGAGACCGCAGGAACGCACTCAGCTCGGACTTCGTAGACATCCCTGCGAGTCTAGGGTGGGTTTGCCAGACCTAGGGCTGGCTCGTCCTCCGGTCGGACCGTGCCCTTGGCGCGGTTCTCGCCGGCCGCGATGCTGATCTGACCCAGCGGGGAATTCGGTCCTTCGCCGGTACCCCGATTCCCGACGGATAGACGGAGTTCTGCCTTGCTCGATCGGCCCGCGCTCGTACCCGTGGACCCCACCGTGCTCCACCCCATGCCCGAGCAGCCGCGGGTGGTGCTGTTGAAGCCGCTGGTCACCTCGCCACTGATCGAGGTCGGGGAATTCACCTACTACGACGACCCGGACGACGCCACTGCCTTCGAAACCCGCAATGTGCTGTACCACTACGGCCCCGAGAAGCTGATCATCGGGAAATTCTGTGCACTGGCCACCGGCACGCGGTTCATCATGAACAGTGCCAACCACCGCATGGACGGCCCCTCCACCTTTCCCTTCCCGATCATGGGCGGGTCATGGTCGCAACATGTCGATCTGGTCACCGCCCTGCCGAACCGCGGTGACACGGTGGTGGGCAGCGATGTCTGGATCGGCAACGGCGTGACGGTGATGCCCGGTGCGCGGATCGGCCACGGCGCGATCATCGGCACCGGTTCCGTGGTCACGGGGAATGTGCCCGATTACGGCATCGTCGGCGGCAATCCGGCCCGGCTCATCCGCACCCGCTACGACGCCGAGGACATCGACCGCCTGCTGGCGCTGGCCTGGTGGGATTGGCCGCTCGAGCACATCACCGAGCACATCCGAACGATCATGTCCGGCAGCATCGCCGATCTCGAAGCCGCTGCCCCGAACTGAGTGAGTCCCAATGTCTTCTCGCGCTCATATCGCGATGGTCGGCATTCCGATTATCAGCCACGTCCTGCCGAGCCTCGAGATCATTCGCGAGCTGGTGGCCCGTGGTCATCGCGTGAGCTACGCCAACGATCCGATGGTCGCGGACCAGATCATTGCCACCGGAGCGGAATTCGTGTCGTGTACCGCCGCGCTGCCGGTCGCCGACAACAATTGGCCCGACGATCCCATCGACGTGCAGAATCTCTTCCTGGACAATGCTATTCGGGCACTCCCCGAGCTGCACGCCGCCTACGACGGCGACAACGCAGACCTCTACCTGTACGACATTGGTGCCTACGCCGCACGCGCTCTCGCCGAAATACAGCACCGCCCTCTCCTGCAACTGTCTCCGACCTTCGTGGCGTGGAAGGGATTCGACCAGGACGTCGCTGCGCCCCTGCGCCTGCTGCCGGGCGCCGACGCCCACCGTGCCAGGTTCGCGCAATGGCTCGCCGATTGCGGCGCGTCGACCACCGACGTCGACGTCTTCGTCGGGCCACCCGACCGCGCCCTGGCGCTGATTCCCCGTGCCATGCAGCCACACGCCGACCTGGTCGACACGGATACGGTGACATTCGTCGGCCCGTGCTTCGATACCAGCACAGAGCCGCAGGCCTGGGCCCGCCCGGCCGACGTAGCGAATGTCCTGCTGATCTCACTGGGCTCGGCGTACACACGCCAACCGGAGTTCTACCGCCAATGCCTAGCGGCGTTCGGCGACCTGCCCGGCTGGCACATCGTCCTTCAGATCGGAAAGCACACCGACCCAAGAGAACTCGGTGCCATCCCTGCCAATGTCGAAGTGCACTCCTGGGTTCCGCAGCGGGCGATCCTGGCACAAGCCGACGCGTTCGTCACCCATGCCGGCATGGGCGGCTGCAGCGAAGGGCTGCTGGCGGGCGTCCCGATGATCGCAGTGCCCCAGGCCGCCGAACAGTTCATGAACGCCGACCGGCTGGTCGAACTGGGCGTGGCCCGCCGCATCGACACCTCCGACGCAACCGCCGACAACCTGCGGGCTGCCCTGCTCGGCATCGTCGGTGATGCCGAACTCGCCCGCCGCTCCGCACGATTGCGGGCGGACGCCCGAGCCGAGGGCGGCACCCGGCGAGCCGCCGACCTCATCGAGAACAAGCTGAAGGGAGCGGTGTGATGGACACCGACGTGGTCATCGTGGGCGCGGGACCGACCGGCCTGATGCTGGCCGCCGAACTACGGTCGGCCGGTGTGCGGTCGCTGGTGCTGGAGCGTCGGCCACAGCCCCTGGATACCCCGAAGGCCGGCGGTCTCGGCGGGCAGATCCTGGAGTTGCTGCGCTACCGGGGCCTGCTGAAACGGTTCGAAGCGGCCTGCACCGAGCCGATGCCGGCGCCACGGTTCCCGTTCGGCGGGGTACACGTGGACCTCACCCATTTGAACGAGACTCCGATGCACGCCCTGCCACTGCCGCAACAACGGCTCGAGCAACTGCTCGGCGAACACGCCGGTGAGCTCGGTGCCGACATTCGGCGCGGGCATCGGGTGCTGGACGTGACCCAGGACGCCGACACCGCCACCGCCCAGATCAGCGGCCCCGACGGCACATACCGGGCGACTGCCCACTACCTGGTGGGCTGCGACGGCGCCCACAGCCGAGTGCGCGAGTTGGCCGGAATCCCATTCCCCGGCACCGTGTATCCGGAGGTAAATCGGCTGGCCCAGATCACCGTCTCCGATTCGGTGACCCGGCTGGACAACGGCGACCTCGAGGTTCCCGGATTCGGCGCGATCCGTGCGGGTTTCACCCGAACCGAGCGCGGCCTTTTCGGGATGGGGGCATCGCCCACCTCGGACGTGCTGTCGGTCTACACCACCGAGGAAGAGACCACCGAATACGACGATGACATACCGCTGAGCGTGGCCGAAATGCAAGCCAGCATCCGCCGCGTACTCGGCGCGAACTTCCCTGTGGCGCAGACGTATCGACTGTCACGCTTCACCTTCAAGGCCCGCCATGCCGAACGCTACCGCGACGGCCGGATCCTGCTCGCCGGTGATGCCGCCCACCTGTTCCCCGCCACGGGCGTGGCACTCAACGCCGGCCTGCTCGATGCGGTGAATCTGGCCTGGAAGCTGGCCGCTTACGTCCAGGGCTGGGCACCGGACGGCCTGCTCGACACCTATCACGACGAGCGCCGTCTCGCCGCGACACGCACCATGCTGCATACTCAGGCGCAGGTCGCGCTGCGGCGCGGGCACGACCCCGCCGCCGAAGCACTGCGGCAGGTCTTCCAGGAACTGCTCACCGACGAACAACCTTTGCAGCGCATGGCAGCTCTCATCGCCGGAACCGATATCCGCTACCCGCCGCCCAACCCCAACTGCCACCCCCTGACCGGCACCTTCCTGCCGAACCTCGCCCTGCACACCGACGACGGCACCACCAGCGTCGCCGAACTCCTGCACGACGGACGGCCCGTCCTGCTCGACCTCGCCGACCGCACGGACCTCCGCGATATCGCGCGAGACTGGCAGCACCGCATCGACATTCACACCGCCAAAACCGACAACCACCCTGCCGACGCCCTCCTGATCCGCCCCGATGGCCACATCGCCTGGGCCGCAACCATCGACGAGCCCGCCGGCACCAGCCTGCGGGCCGCGCTGTCGACATGGTTCGGAACGGTCGACGAGACGACCAGTACAAGGCCCGTGCCGTCGAGGCCCACTTCCGAGCAATCGATTCAACGAAACGGTCTATGACGAGCCCGAGCCGGGGACGAAGCTGACCCAAGTGTCGAGCGAATCTCCGGCACTCGGGCTTTCACACCTACAGTTCGAGGCCCTGCTGTCCACACGGCCTGCGATTCCGACAACCCGCCGCCTCCGACACCTGGCCGAGGTTCGGCGCTGTCGAGGGCGGTGCGGGGCACCAGGGCGAGGTAGACCGCGCGGAAGGGAGCCGTTGTTGCCACCGCGTCCGTCGAAGAGTCTGTGCCAGAGCGGATTCAGCGAGCGCCGTTATCAGGATGCCGATTCGATCAGCAGATGCTCCAAGCGGACCGTATCGTCGAAGTCCTTACGGTGCTGGTCACCGTCACCACCGCGGGTGGAACTGTCGACGGTGTCGCGTTCACCTACGCGGCGGTTCCGACCCTGACCGCGGTAAGTCCGACGTCGGGCACAACGGCCGGCGGAACCGCCGTCACCCTCACCGGGACGGCCCTGACGGGCGCGACCGCGGTGAGTTTCGGTGGCACACCGGCGATCTCGTTCTCCGTCGACTCAGCCACGCAGATCACGGCGGTATCCCCGGCCGAGACGGCGGGGACGGTGCTGATCACCGTAACGACCGCAGGCGGAACCAGTAACGGAATCTCCTACTCCTACTCCTGACAATGAGGAGTGGCTGGGCCGCCGGTGGGCAACACCTCCCGGCGGCCCAGTTGCGTCGCGGGACGCGGCCTCGACGCGTAATAAGCTGAGGCCGTTGCTGTTTCGGGCCACACGATTGCGGGACCGCACCGCTATCGGACGGGGGCAGTTCCGTCCGTTGACGCGGACCGGTGAGAACGAGCTGTTCGGCGACGGCACTGTTGAGCGGATTCCACTCGATGACAACGGTTGCGCGCGTTCGAGTTTCCCAATTCTCGGGAGCGGCCAACTCCTCGCTGCTACTGGAGCAGGCGAGCGCCGACCCCGAGTCCCGTTGTGCACACTCGAGATTGACTTTCTGGGTCGACTACTTGACGAGCTGCACACTACAGCGCAAGATGGTGATCGGGGACGGGGAGCAATCGCCAGGCGGCACGGGGGATGGTTCGCAAAATAGCCCGAAATAACCGTGTTGGGTGGCAGCTGTACGTCCGGAACGACGACCAAATATTTGTTCGGACTCGGTACGGGGGTTGATCAGTAGAGTTGACAAAGCCGGCACGACATTTCCTGTGTCAACAAGCACATCGGCCAGAAGTCTATCTATCTCCGATATTTGCCGATTCGGCATCTAGTCGACGAACACGTCCAGCCCAGACGATATTTGCTTCGACAACATAGATTTGTCGATTTCATTTGATTCTTCTGAACCGGTGCAGACCCGGCTCAGGATGAGAGCGCCTCCCAGGCGGAGTGCGAGTAAAGAAAGGAAAAGGAAATATGGAAGAGAACCCGGAAAAGAAGGCGTACGAGAAGCCGGTCGTTGCCAAGTGCGGGGACTTTCGAACACTTACCGGAGGGGTTTTCACGACGGAATCCGACTTGCTGGTCGGACGTCGCGGAATGATTTGATTCGGCAGCATAGGCGAGCTCGAATCGCAGGAGGTTAACAGATGACTGGCGATGCTCGGACAGGATTCGTCATACTCCCCGATAATGAGGGGGGAGCGAGCATCGCCAGGCGTCTTCTCCCGTGGGGACAAGTGTTGGCCGAGCACGCTTCGGAACGGCCGATGATTGTTGGAAATTGCCGAGACCGGCCCATCCTGTACAAGGTTGGGCGCGCGGCGCGAGTAGCGATACTCGGACACGCTCTGATCGACGAAGACGCGGTTCTCGAGTATGCGATGTCGATTGATTCGGCAGCCCGATGGCGAGTCGTTCTCGACGCGATCGATGGATGCTTTCACTCTGTCGTCAATGTGAATGGCGACATCTATGTGAATGGTTCCATATACGGGTCTCGCAGCCTGTACCGATCCCGAGTGGACGGTATCGACATTGCTGCCGACACGGTGCACGCCCTGCAGCACCTTGTCGGCGGAGGGCTCAATGTCGGCGCCCTCGCCGCGCATCTGCTCGAGCCGATACCCCATCACCTCGCACAACGTCCGTTGCTCGATGGAATCGAGCCGGTGTCCCCAGGCTCCGGGTTGATCATCACGCCGAGGGGGACGTCCCGGTCGGTCCGGGACAGGACGGAAACGACATTGGTTCGGGACCTCGATGAAGGGGCGCATGAGGTCCGGAGCCGGCTTGTGGGTGCGGTATCGGCTCGCACAGCTGCGGGTGGCACGGTTACTTCCGAGCTTTCCGGCGGCTACGACTCGACATCGATAAGCTTCATAGCCGCGAGGGGACCGGCAAAGATCAAGCTACTGACCGCGCGCGGACGCGATTCTGCCAATGAGGACCTCGGGTGGGCTTTGCGCGCCGCAGAGCACCTGCCAGAAGTGCAACACACGATTCTCCCGGATTCCGAGTTACCTTTTACATATGCCGGGCTGGAGGATGGGCCGACCTGGTTGAACGAGCCGTCACCGCTGATCGTCGGCAGAAGTCGGGTCGGTGCGCTCGCAAGATTGGCGTCGACTTTCGGTCCCAGTGTGCATCTGACCGGCCACGGGGGTGACCACATCTTCAGTGGTTTACCCACCCGCTATCGGGATCTGCTGTGGCATCGTCCGTTCACCGCGTGGCGGGGGTTGCGGGGCTTTGGGGCCCTTGGCGGATGGCGATTGCGAGACCTGTTGTACGACGCTGTTGAGCCGACCGGTTTCCATTCGTGGTGGAAGAAGAACTCCAGGCCGATCGTGGGTGTGCCAGAAAAGCGTAAACCGATGTTGGGCTGGGCAATTATTCCATCCGTGCCGGTGTGGGCGACAGAAACCGCTAAAAAGGCAATCAGCGAAGGCATCTTCTGGATGGCATCCGCTACCGAACCGCTGGCTCCCGAGCGTGGATGTCATGTTGAACTGGAGACTGTAATTGAGGGCGCCAGAACGGTGGCGGTCTTGAATCGGATGTCATTGGCTGCGGGTGGACCACCTTTGGCCGCACCCTACTTCGACGACAGAGTGATCTCCGCTTCCTTGTCGGTGGCCGTTCAGCACCGGGTCAGCGCATGGACATATAAGCCCCTGCTCAGGGCATCGGTACGCGGGATCGTTCCTGATGTGGTTTTGCAACGGCAGACGAAGGACGACGGCTCTCATGATGTCGAGATCGGATTGCGAAAGCATCGCGACGAACTCGTGGCGCTATGGGAAGAGTCGCGGCTCGGCGACATCGGCCTCATCGATTCGAAGAAACTGAAGCAGTTGTGCGCGAATCCCAGTTCGTTCGAATTGGAGCAAGGAACGATGTATACAACGATCGCATGCGAGCTCTGGCTACGAGACCTGGAGCGCAATTTCGTCGAACCGCGAAATCAATAGCGCAGGAATAACATGAGGGAACGGCAGGAACATGGATACCGTGACACTGAGACCCGGCTTGTCTTTCGTACGAACCGAGTACGGGGGTGTGATTCTAGATATGCAGCGAGGCGACTATTGGCGGCTGAATCCGGTAGCGGCGGAAGTGTTTTCATCGCTTGTCATGGATAGCGGCGCCGACCCCATTGCGGCAGTCCTCGATCAGTTCGATGTCGACGCGGCTACCGTACGGCGTGACATAAAAGAACTCTTGGACCACCTTCGGGATGTCGGATTGGTGCTCGCGTGAGTTATCATATGGCCCTCGGGACCGAATTCGAGGCGGACGGACGCAGGGGGGAACGATTTTCCGCGAAGTGGGCTGTTCGAGCCGCGAGGATCGTTGTCATGTTGCCGCCGCGGCGAATCGAGTGGTCCTTGAAGCAATTGAACCGAGGAAGTCATCCGGCTTCGTTCGAAGATGCCGAAAGATGGAGACGGCAGGTAGTGGAAGTCAGCCCCGATGCCGCCGGACGATACGGGTGTCTGATGCGGTCTGTGGCAACCACCCTCTTGAGCCGAAGATACGGCGCGTGGACGACGTGGTGTGTCGGCGTTCGCACAGAACTGCCGTTCGCAGCGCACGCATGGGTCGAAGCAGACGGCAAGCTCGTTGGTGAGGCGGGAGATATGACTACATTCAGCCGACTGATCGTGGTCGGCCGGCATGCGAAAAGTGGGTGAAGATGTCAGCTGACAACGGTAACGCTCGGCAGCACGATTCGTGGCTGCGCAGAGTCGGGGCTCTGCTCAGGTTGATCGCACCACATCGAAATTCCTTGTTGGCAGCAACGGCACTTCTTCTCGTGGGTACCGGATTGTCATTGGTGCAACCACTGCTGGCCGGACAGGTCATTCGGGATGCGGTTTCGGGTGCGGCAATCATATGGTCCCTTACCGCGTTGATAGGCGCATATCTACTGCATGCCGTAACCGACACCAGCGGACTCTACATCCTCGAGCGATCCAGCGAGTCCGTGCTTTTGTCTGTGCGCAATCGCTTGGCCGGACATCTGCTGAGGTTGAGAATTCCCACACTCGAATCGCTCAGGGTTGGGGACTTGATTTCACGCGTGACACTCGATTCGACGGTGGTTCGGAACGCCGTCGGGACCAGCCTCGTTCAAATATTGACCGGGTCGATCACGCTCATTGGAACAGTCGCGGTGATGATATACCTCGATTGGCTGCTGTTCGCTATCGTTATTATTACCGTTGGTGCCGCCGCGGGTGCGATGTTGCTGGTTATGACGAGAATCGAGGTAGCCTCGACTCGATTGCAAGAGAGCGTCGGCGCACTTTCTGCAGACATTGAACGCGCGCTCACCGGCGTGCGTACGGTCAAAGTCAACAATGCCGAGGACCGTGAGCACGAGCGCTTGATCGAGGTGGCCGGTGCAGCGTTCTCCGCCGGCGTGCGCGCCGCCAGATTGAAAGCATTGGGAAATCCGGCAATGCACCTGGCGGTGACCGGTTCGTTCGTTGTTTCCCTGCTGGTCGGTGGCGTTCGGGTGGCGAATCACCAGATGGGGTTGAGCAGCCTGGTGTCGATGATGCTCCTCGCGATGAATTTGCTGATTCCGGTCGGCGATCTCTTCAATGGCTCCGTCGGGCTTCAGAAAGCCCTGGGTGCGCTCAGCCGGATAGAGTCGACACTCGAATTGCCCGCCGAGGACGTCGACGACATCCAGCAGAGCGATATCAAACCAGACGGTAGATCAACGAGCGCAACGATCGAAAAGTCTGCGGAAAATGGGCATCTCGCACTGGAGTTCCGGGACGTGCATTTCTCGTACGATGAGCGAACAATTCTCAACGGTGTGACTTTTTCGGTTCCCACACGCGGACATGTAGCCTTGGTCGGACATTCGGGTGCAGGAAAATCTACGGTGTTCTCATTGGTGAGCAGATTCTACAATCCGGACAACGGTGACATTCTATTGGGAGGTCGGTCTTACGTCGATCAGCCGCGCCGGGAATGGCGCTCGGAGATCAGCTTGCTGGAACAGAATGCGCCCCTGTTGTTCGGCAGTCTTCGAGACAATTTGACATACCGGGAGCCGGGCCTCGCTGATGACGACCTGCAGCGCGCAATACAGCTCGCCGGTCTGGCAGATCTTGTCGCACGACTGCCTCGTGGCCTCGACACTTCAGTGGGTGAGCACGGCGTTCTGCTCTCGGGCGGCGAGCGACAACGGGTGGCGTTGGCACGCGCCTTGATACGACGTCCGGTGCTGATGCTGCTGGATGAGCCCACGGCGATGCTGGACACCGAGACCGAGAAGGCATTGAACGTGACCATCCAGGCAGTGCGAAAAGAGTGCGCGCTGTTGGTCATTGCCCATCGCCTGTCCACGATCCGCGAAGCGGAGATCGTCATGTTCCTCAAGGACGGGAGGATCGTCGACAGCGGCCCACACGACGAATTGGTTGCCCGGAACGAGGACTACCAGCAGCTCGTTGGCGCAACTTGGTGATTCGCCCAACGTGTGGGAGCGCATCGCCGGCGTGACGCAGATCGAGGTGCCGTTCCTGGGAGTGCTCGGTGTCCGGGTCGCGGCCCGCCGATACTGATGACGAGGACGATCACCGACCATGCGGTCAGTCGAACGGGGCTTTGTCGATGCCACAGCTGGTACCGGCCGGGGGCAGTTGCCCGGACGTCAGGTACTCCCGCTTGACCTGTTCGGCGCAGGTGCTCGCTACGTACATGCTGCTGTGGCCCGCGCCCTCGATCACGACCACCTGGGCGCTGGCAAGTTCGGCGGCGCCCGTGACCGCGCCGGACAGCGGTGTGGCCGGATCGAATCTGCTGTTGAGGACCAGAATCGGGGCCGAGGTCGAGCGATTCCACGGGCCGGTGTATCGGTCGGCGTCGTGGCCATGCCAGAAGGCGCAGACGGTGGTGTCGAAAACGCCGACTCGTCCGAAGTGTGGTACCCGCAGGTCCTCTGCGATCGCCGCGCGGCTATAGACGGCGGGATCGGTGGGCACGGCACTGTCACTGCATTGGATCGTGTAATACGCCTCGGTGCGGTTGCCCAGATACGAGGCCTCGGCGATCGCCTGCAGGCCAGCGAGCGCCGGAAGGCTGGTGCCCGAATCGAACAGCGACTGCAACAGGGTGGCAAGGTCCGGGTAGGTCGACGGCTGCGAAAGCGCGCTGGCCGCACCAATGATCGCCGAATAGGTCCAGGTCTGACCCGCCACCTTGATGGGCGCCAGCCGCGCCCGCTGGGTGAGCACCGTCCATTTCAGTCGCGGATCGCCCGCACCGAATGCGCAGCGTGGACCGGCTAGCCCGCACTGGCGGAGGAATTCGTCGAAGGTGTCTGCGATACCGGCGGCCACATTCTGTCTGGTGTCCAATGGGACTGTCGTGCCCTGTCCGTCATGGCCGTTGACGTTGCCCTCGAAGTCCAGCGACCCGTCGAACACCATCGCCCGCACTCGGCTGGGGAACATGTTCGCGTAGCTCGCACCGAGTTGGGTGCCGTAGGAAATTCCGTGGTAGGTGAGTTGCGGATCGCCGACCGCGCGGCGCAGCAATTCCAGATCGCGCGCGGTATTGGCGGTGGACGCGTGATTCAGGATCGGCCCGGCGTTGCGTTCGCAGCGGTCGGCGAATTCCTCGGCGTAGGCGAAGTACTCGGCTTCGCCGCTGGCATCGGTGGGCATTTCCGGGCTGGCGCCGAGGAAGGCGAGTTGTTCGTCCGTGTTCGGGAAGCAGCGGGTCGCCGAGCTGCGTGCCACCGACCGCGAATCCCAGGCCACGAGATCGAAGCGCGACCGCAGCTCATCGGAGAACAACCACGGCCAGCGAGCCCGCTCCCGGAGCCGGTCGACGCCGGATGGGCCGGGGCCGCCGAAATTGACGAACAAGGTACCGATGCGACGGCTCGGATCAGCGGCCGGCAGCTTGATCACCGCAAGGTCGATGTGGTCGCCATCGAGTTGGTGGTAGTCCAGCGGCACTCGCGCGGCGGTGCACTGAAAGCCGTCCTGGCACTCGGACCAGTGCAGTTCCGGTGTCGGCGCGGCCTCGGCGAGACCATCGAGATAGGGGTCGACGCCGTCGGTGGCCGCGGCGGGCGTGCCGAGCGCGGCGGCACTGCAGACAAGTGCGAGTACCACAGCGCTGATTCGACGAGAACCGTCACGCCGCAGTCGCGAAACCAATGGAGCCTCCTGTGCGTAGATCAACGAACCCGGGCCCCGCGGGATCGGTGAAAGAAGCTGTTCCCGAGTCGCAATCGACTGGTGAGAGCAGCCCAATCGCCGAGCGGCGCCGCTGATATCTATTAGAGATTCAGCCAAATGTCAACTGCGGTAACGAATTCAGATGAAGCTTCGCTGCTGTATATCCTCGCCGGGGCGATCCGCGTCTGGTCATTGCTGCCTGGTCGGTGGCCGCGATCGCTGTCCCGAATCCAACACCAGCATGCGTCCGCCGGACAGCCGAACCGGAAATGGCGCACGACATCGTTGCCGACCAGCCTCGGTGCGCTACGAACTCACCGCGGTCTCGCCAAGTCGGCCGAGGACATGTGGCGGTAATCCGGAGAACTGCCACTGAACGTGACTTCGAAAATCACTGAAGCGTCTTCGAGAACCAACAGTAGAGCTACCCCCGCGGTGCATTGCCGATGATGCGGTCGATGGTGGAGCGGCCGACGCAACCTCTCGGTTTCAGCGCAAACGCTCAGCCGAGGAAGTCGGCCGTCCACCAGCCAGCCTGCTGCGGTGTCGTGTCGTCGCAGCCTGGGCTGATAACGCTAGCCCGGTGGTCACCGCGGGTGCCGAGGTAGCTTTTCCGGTATCCGCCTGGGTATTACCGAGGCGTTTCGGTCCAGGTGACCGGCAGTTCGTGGACGCCGTAGATATTCATGTCGGTCTTGAGCTTCACCTCGGCGGCGGGAATGGCGAGCTCGAGGGTCGGGAAGCGACGCAGGAGTCCGGCGAAACCGGCGCGCATCTCGATGCGGGCCAATTGTTGGCCGAGGCATTGGTGCACGCCGTGGCCGAAGGACGTGTGACCGCGGGCCGTGCGGTGGATATCCAGGGTGTCGGGGTTGCCGAAGCGCTGGGGGTCGTGGTTGGCGGCCAGCAGTGAGACGACGACGGTCGATCCCTTGCCGATCGTTTCACCGCCGAGTTCGATGTCCTCCGTGGCGTAGCGATAGAAGATGTCGGCAACGGACAGGTAGCGCATCAGTTCCTCGACGGCATCGGGTAGCAGACCCGGGTCGGCGCGCAGTTCGGCCAGCTGCTCCGGATGCTCGAGGAGCGCGAAGGTGCCCAGTGCCAGCGTGTTGGCGGTGGTCTCATGACCCGCGAGCAGCAGCATGAAGGCGATGCCGATCAACTCCTCCATGCTGAGGTCGTCATCGCGGGCCAGATCGGACAGTATGTCCTCGTCGGGTTCGGCGCGCTTGCGGGCGACCAGTCCGGCCAGGTACGTGGTCATCGCGCCGTACGCGGCCATCTTCTCTTCCAGCGACTGGTCCCTGACCAGGAACTTGGCCGAGTTGACCTGGAAGGTCTCCCGGTCCGCGTAGGGGACACCGAGCAGTTCGCAGATCACCAGCGAGGGCACCGGCAGCGTGAACTCTTTGACCAGGTCGACCGGCGGGGTGCGGCCCGCCAGCTCGTCCAGCTGCCGCTCGGTGATGTCGGTGATGTGCTCTTCGAGCTGTTTCACGCGTCTGACGGTGAAGGCGCCGGTGAGCTTGCGCCGCAGCCGGGTGTGGTCCGGCGGGTCCATGGCGACGAACAAGCCCGGCACCTGCGGGGACGGCTCGTTAGAGCTGGGCATACCGGGAGTCTCGTACGGCACGTGGACAACGCCGATGTCCTGGCGGGAGCTGAACCGGGTGTCGGCCAGGAGCTTGCGGGCCGCGTCGTAGCCGGTGACGAGCCAGCCCTGGTGACCATCGGGAAAGACCATGGGGCTGACCGGGCGAGCCTCGCGCAGCCGAGTGATCTCGGCGGGCGGGTCGAAGGGGCCGGCATCGCGCTCCATGGGAAGGCCGTGCGGAATGGGGTGATTCATTGAATTTCCTTTCGTAGCCCTTATCGGACGACGGTGATCGCGCCGGACGGACACAGCTGGACGGCCTCGCGCACGGCCGACTCCCGCTCGGGCGCGGGGGTGGACTCCAGCGCCACCACCCGGCCGTCCTCGATGTCCTGGTCGAACACCTCGGGGGCGGTCAGTGCGCACATACCGGCGCTGATGCAGCGCTCGCGGTCAACCCTGATTTCCATTGGTTCCCCTTCTTCCCGCATGACCGGGAGGGAGCGCGCCGTAGCCGAGCGTTTCGGTGCGCAGCTCGATGACATCGGGGATCGCCTTGTCCCCGTATGTCTTTCGCGGCCCGAAGGCCGCCATTTCTGAATCGACCCGACATCGAGCCTACGCCGTGTTCGACCTATTGGAGGTCCGATCTTGTTTCGGCTCTTCGCATTTCGCGTACCGGATGATCTCGGACCTCCCCGGTCGCCGACATCCCATGACCCGTGCTGACGGATCCGACGGGGTCAGACGGCAGTGGCGTGGCGGATGATGATGTTGCCGTAGGAGTTTCGCGCGTAGACCTGCACGATGTCGTCAGCGTCCCCGGAGCGGGCGACCGGTTCCATCAGGTTCTGCACGGTGCCACTCAAAGCGTTGGTCTCCAGCCGCGCCGCGCTGCCCGGGTGGATACCCACCTCCAGTTCGCCCATGGAGGTTTCCAGCCGCAGCACACCGCGCGAGGCTTCGCCGATGCGGATATCGCCCTTGGCGACTTTTGCGGTCACCGCACCGCGCGTGCGATCGAGGACGATGTCACCGGCGGAGACCTCCACTTCGCAGTCGCCGAGTTCGCCGGTGCTCAGCACACGACCCACACCCGCGGTGGCCTTCAGGCGGGAGCCGGTGGGCACCTCGATGGTCACCTCGATCGACGGGTTGCCGCCGAACGGGGTGTAGGTCCGCCAGTCCTTCGGCGTCTGCACGATCAGGGTGCCACCGGCGAAATCGACCCGGGTGTCCTCGGCGGCGCGGACGTCGCCCTTCTTGGACGCATCGGCCGGGCGGACCTCGACGACGGTCTCGGTCCGGTCGGAGGCGATCACGGTGACGTTGCCGGAAAGCACCTCGACGGCGACGGCGATCGGTTCCAGGGTCTTGAATGCGGGCATGGCTGGCTCCTTCAGTGGGTGAAGCGGTTGATATGTGAACCGGGAGGCATTCCGTAGTCCGGAAGCCGCACTCGCTGTGCTGTTCACACGGAGTACTTTCGCCAGAGCGGCTGATATCGAGCTGACGCCGAGCTGACACGTCCACCGACACGGTGTTTGCCCTGGTCAAGCGGGTAAAGATGATGAACGGGCGGCCATTGGACCGGTTGCCCGGCAACATGTTTCGCCTTGCGCCCGGTCGCCGCCCCGCGGAGCGGTTGTCCGCCGCGGGCAGGGCGACCCGATGACCGCCGATCATCCACGGCAGAATGGTCCGGTGCAGATCGGCGTGCTAGGACCGCTGGAGATCCGAGTGGATGACGGCGGATTGATCGAAATATCTGGTTCTCGGCTGCGGGCGTTATTGATCGCCCTCGCGCTCGAACCCGGTCGCGCGGTCCCGAAAACGCAGCTGGTCGACTGGATTTGGGGTGAGCAGCCGCCCTCCGACGCGGCGAATGCCTTGCAGGCGCTGGTCTCCCGGCTGCGCAGGGCGCTGCCGGACGGATCGCTCGATGTGCAGGCTGGTGGATACAGGCTGGCGGTGCAACCCCAGGCGGTCGACGCCGTGCGGTTCGAACAGCTTCTCGAGCAGGCCCGCGGCGGTACGGACCTGCAACGGGCCCCGCTGTTGCGCGATGCCCTCGCATTGTGGCGCGGTGCGCCCATGCAGGACGTCGAGGTACGGGAAAGCGCGGCCGTCGACGCGCTGGTCACCCGGTTCGAGGGGCTGCACCTCGCCGCCTTGGAGGACCGATACGAAGCGGAGATCCGCCTCGGCCGGGGTCCGGAAGTGGTCGCCGAGCTGACCGAGGAGGTGGCCCGGAATCCGGTGCGGGAACGGCTCGTCGCCGCGCTGATGCGGGCACTGGCCGCCGCGGGTCGCGGTGCCGAGGCATTGACCGTGTATCAGCGGGCGCGCGAAGCCCTCGCCGACGAGTTGGGCGTGGACCCCGCACCGGAGCTGTCCGCACTGCACGTTGCGCTGCTGCGCGGTGAAGTGGGTGCGCGGGAGGAAGACCGCACGACAAACCTGCGGGCCGAGTTGACCAGATTCGTCGGCAAGCATGCCGATATCGCCGCGGTGCGCGCACTCCTGGCCGACCATCGGCTCACCACATTGACCGGACCCGGCGGCTCCGGAAAAACCCGGCTGGCCATGGAAACCGCGCGGACTCTGCTCGACGACCTACCGGACGGGGCCTGGCTGGTGGAACTGGCGTCCGCCGACGCGAGTGGTGACGTAGCGCAGGCGGCGCTCGCCGCGCTCGGGCTCCGGGATGCGCTGCTCGGCGGCGCACCGAATGCGGAACCGATGGAGCGGCTCATCGCGGCGATCCGCGATCGCGAAACGCTGTTGATCCTGGACAACTGTGAGCACGTGATCGAGTCTGCGGCGGCGTTCGCCCACCGAGTGCTCGGGGAATGTCGGCGGCTGCGGATTCTTGCGACGAGCCGGGAACCGCTCGGAATTACGGGTGAGGCATTATGGCAGGTCCAGCCGTTGGCGTTGCCCGGCGAAGGTGCGAACCCCGACGAGATCGAGTCCTCCCCGGCCGTTCAGCTGCTCCGGGACCGAGCCGGTGCGGTGCGCCAGGATCTCCCGGCCGATGCCCGCACGCTGTCCACCATGGCGCGCGTCTGCCGGGCGCTCGATGGCATACCGCTGGCGATCGAATTGGCGGCAGCCAGATTGCGCACCATGTCCCTCGATCAGCTCGCCAACCGCCTCGATGATCGATTCCGCCTGCTGACCGGCGGCAGCCGCACCGCGATACCGCAGCACCGGACGCTGCGCGCGGTGGTCGACTGGAGCTGGGAACTGCTCACCGACGCCGAACGGATGGTCCTGCGCAGGCTCGCGGTGTTCTCCGGCGGCGCGAGTCTGGATGCGGCCGAACAGGTTTGCGCGGACACCGGGGGTGGGCCCGAAGGGCAGGGGGACGGGATGAACACCGCAGTCGAGCAGTGGGAGGTGCTCGAGCTGCTGACCGCGCTGACCGAGAAATCGCTGCTGCTCATCGCGGCGGACGACGGGCCGCGCTATCGGATGCTCGACACGATCAAGCAGTACGCCCGTGACCGGCTCGTGGAGGCGGGCGAAGCGGATTCGGCGCGCCGAGCGCATCTCGCATACTTCACCGGACTCGCCGCGACCGCGGAGCCGTATCTGCGCCGGGCCGAGCAATTGGAGTGGCTGGCCACGCTCGAGGCCGAGCACGACAACATCGCGGTGGCGATGCGCGGCGCGCTCGCGGCCGACGACGCGACCGGGGCGATACAGCTCGCGGCGGCCGCTGGCTGGTACTGGTGGCTCGGCGGGCATAAGGCCGAGGGCACGGAGCTTGTTATGGCGGCCGCCGACCTGCCCGGCGAGGTGGACGATGCGACCCGGGCCACGGTGTACGGGCTGGTTGTGCACTTCCTGAGTTCCGGGCGCAATGACGAGCATCAGGTGGCGGAATGGATCCGCAAGGCGTATCAGCTCAGCCGGGGCATCCCGGCCCATCATCCGGCGCTGAGTTTCGTTGTCGCGCTGGAACGCATGTTGCGGGGGTCGGACGAGTATCTGCCCGCATTCGAATCGCTGCTCACCGACGACAACCCCTGGGTGCGTGCGCTGGCCAGGCTGCAGCTGGGCAAGATGCGGATCGTGCTCGGCCAGGACGGGCAAGAGGCGGACGGGTATCTGGAGACGGCGCTCGCCGAGTTCCGGGCCGTCGGTGAGCGCTGGGGGATCTCGTTCGCGCTGACCGAGTTGGCCGATCGCATGGCCACCCGCGGTGAATTCGCCAGTGCGTGTGAGCTTTTCGAGCAGGCGATCGCGGTGGTCACCGAGGTCGGCGCGATCGAGGATGTGGTCCCGATGCGGGCGCGGCAGGCTCAGTTGTATTGGCTGCTGGGCGATCCGGAGGCGAGCGCGGCCGCGGTGGCCGAGGCGCAGCGCTGCGCGGATCAGGCCGCCTGGCCGAATGCGCTGGCCGAGGTGGCCCTGGCGAAGGCGGAGCTGGCCCGTTGGAGCGGCGACACCGAGCAGGCATACCGGCAGATCGACGTCGCGACGACCATGCTGGGCAACGACGCGGAGCAGCCGCACAACAGCGCGATGATCCGTGAACTGCGCGGCTTCCTAGCGCAGGATCTCGACGAAGCCCGTGCCCACCACGCCGCGGCGTTCCGGGCGGCATCCGAAGCCGGGCATGCTCGCCTCATCGCAAATGTGCTCGTCGGCATCGCGGATCTGGCGCTGCGTGCGGACCAGAACGCACAGGCCGTGCGGCTGCTCGCGGCGAGTGCGGGAGTGCGCGGGCTGTCGGATCGTTCGCTGCCGGATGTGGACCGAATCGAGCAGACAGCACGACGCCGCCTCGGTGACACGAAGTTCACCGAGGCGGCGCAAGCGGGCGCGGAGGCGGATTGGCAGGAACTGGTCGCTTCTACACTCGCTTGTTGAAAGTGGCACGGGACCACAGGAATCCGACGATGGCGAACCCGGCGCTCCAGGCCAGCGCCGCGGCGGTGTAGCCGCCGGACGGGTGGCCGGTGAGAAATCCGCGCAGGGCTTCGATGATCGGCGTGAAGGGCTGATACTGCGCGAACTGCCGGATGCCCTGTCCCATCTGGTCGGCGGGCACGATCGCGCTGCTCAGGAATGGCAGCATGATCAGCGGCACCACGCTCATGCCCGCGGACTCCGGGGTCTTGGCGGCCATACCCAGCGCCACCGTGAGCCAGGAGGCCGCGAACGATGTCGCCAGAATGACGCCGATCGCGCCGAACCAGTCCGTTGCGGTCGCGTCCGGCCGGAAGCCCAGCGCGAAGGCCACGCCGATGATCGCCGTAATGGCAACCACATTGGTCAGCATGGTGGCCACGACATGGCCGATCAGGATGGCGCTGCGGGAGACGGACATGACCTTGAACCGGTTGATGACGCCCTTGGCCATATCGGAGCTCACCGAGACCGCGGTGCCCGACAGCCCGTAGCTGATGGCCAGCATCAACATTCCCGGTGTCGAGTAGTTGATGTAGTCTTCGCCGACATTGAACGCGTTGCCGAACACGTACACGAAAATCAACATCATCATGACCGGCATCAGCGCGGCATTGAAGATCGTGACCGGGGTCCGGGCGATGTGCTTGAAGTTGCGGCGCAGCATGGTCGACGAATCGGCCAGCGATGCGGAAATGGTGCTCATTGTGCGACAGCCTCCGTGGTAGCGCGCCCGGTCAGGGCGAAGAAAACATCATCGAGATCAGGGGTGTGGATGGAGACCTCGGCGGCCTCGATCGAGTACGCGGCGAGCCGATCCAGCAGGTCCCGCAGGAATTTCGAGCCGCCGTCGCCCGGCACCCGCAGGGCCAGGGCCTCGTCGTCCGGGGTAGAGCCGGGCAGGATCCGTGCCGCCGCCTCCAGTTGCGTGGTGTCGGTGAACCGGAGCCGAATGTGGCTGCCGGGCACCCGGCGCTTGAGCTCATCGGCAGTGCCTTCGGCGACGATGCGGCCCTGGTCGAGCACCGCGATCTTGTCGGCCAGCTGATCGGCTTCCGCGAGGTACTGGGTGGTGAGGAAGATCGTCACGCCATCGGCTGTCAGCTCCCGGACGATTTCCCACATGGTGCGCCGGCTGCGCGGATCCAGTCCCGTGGTCGGCTCGTCCAGGAATACGATGTCCGGCTTGGTGACCAGCGTCATCGCCAGGTCCAGCTTCCGGCGCATGCCGCCGGAGTAGGTCGAGGCCAGCTTGCCCGCCGCCCCCTCCAGATCGAATCGTTCCAGCAGTCCGCCGACCACCTGCTTGCGCTGGGCGCCCCGCATGTGGTGCAGATCCGCCATCAGTTCCAGGTTTTCCGCACCGGTCAGCAGATCGTCCACCGCGGCGAACTGACCGGTGACCCCGATCACCTTGCGCACCGCTTCGGGCTCGGCCGTGAGGTCGTGCCCGGCGATGCGCGCCGTGCCGCCGTCGGCCTTCTGCAGGGTGGTCAGCACGTTCACCGTCGTCGTCTTGCCCGCTCCGTTCGGACCGAGCAGCGCGAAGATCGTGCCTGTATCGATATTCAGATCGATGCCGTCGAGGATCGTCTTGTCCCCGTATGCCTTCCGCAGCCCGGAGGCCGCGATTGCTGCGTTGTTCATGTGAACACAGTCGCCAGCCCGGCTGATACCGACCTGATAGCGACCTGACACGCCGACTGACACGGTGTTCGACCTGGTCACAGCCGACCAGGGGTGGCGAACGATCCTATTCGGGTGACTGCTGTCCGGCCGCGATGATGTCCGCCAACTCGCGGTCGGTCGCGCTGAGCTCCCGGTCCGGCTCGTCTTTGCGCCTGGAGCGGATATACAGCCATTGCAGCAGCCCCGTACCGAACACTCCGGCCGCCAGGGTGGCCAGACCGATCTTCCAGCCGGGCGGGCGCCAGGTCAGTTCCAGGTCGGCGTCGCGGGTGCCCGCGGGGATATCCACGGCGACAAAGGACTTGGCCACGGTCGTGAACGGGATCGGCTTGCCGTCGAGGGTGACCCGGTAGCCGGGCCAGCCCAGTCGGGCGAACACCACGCGCCCGCCGGTGTCGGAGGAGACGCGCACACGGCTGACGGTATTGGTCTCCGACACCGATGAGGCAGTGACGTTTCGGGTGTCGGCGACCCGGCCGTTCACCGTGGAGACCGGGCCGTTGATCCGCTCCAGCACGGCGATGTAGCGCTCGTGGCCCGGGTAGTCGACCCACTGCCAACCCTCAGGGGCGGGCTGGTTGCGAGCGTCGGGAAACAGGGCCTTCTGCAATACGACCCGGTCGATGAGCATCAGATCGACGAGCGGGCGACCGGTGCTGTGCTCGGGTGCGAAGACGCGGCGGTAGGCGTCGGGGCAGACGCTGGAATCCCAGCGCATGCACAGCATTTCGCCGAAGTAGTAGTGGCCGGTCGGGGTGTATCCGTTGACGTAGTTCAGTTCCATGTCCTCGGCGTAGTTGCCGAAAACCAGTGAACCGTAGGCGCCTTCGAGATTCTTGTCGCTCGGCTGCAGCAGCCCGCGCTCGCCGAGTTGGAGGGTGGTGCCGGTGAAGTCGGGGAACGCCGCTCGTGCCTCGGCCCGGTTCGCGGGCAGATTCCACGGCATCGGCGTCGGCTGGGCGGCATTGACCTGGTAGTAGGCGATCGGGAACATTGCGACGATGGTCAGCGCCACGGCCGCGGCGGTGCCCCGGCGCAGGCCGAGCCACACCACGCCCGCGCCTACCGCGGCGATCACCAGCGCCGCCGTGATGTGCCGGAACACGTTGTGCGGGTCCGCGGAGAACGACCGCACCCACAGCGTCAGAATCAGCACCCCGGCGGCGATGCCGCGGTTGCGCCAATTCCGGACGGTGCCATAGCGGCCGAGCAGCACGCCCACCAGCACGAGCAGGCCGATCGCCAGCATCGGCAGCACGCGGACCGGCCAGCGCAGCGGTCCGATCGTGCCGGGGCCCGCGGTCCACATCAGCATGATGAGCGTGAACAGCGCGACCGCGGACAGTTCCTGCCAAGCCCGCCGCGCCCGGCCCCAATCAATGAAGGCAAGTGCCGGAATCAGGAACCAGGCGACGTAGGTGAGCGGCATCGGCTGGATATAGCCCCACCAGGACGTGAACGCGGGCAGCGTGCTCGGCAGGCTGGCATTCAGCGATTCCGACCAGGGAATGGTCAGGAACTGATCGTTGATAATGCTGGAGACGCCGCGCCAGGTCACCTTCGCCGCCAGCATGCTCGGCAGGAACGTGAGCAGTCCGGCGAGCCCGGCGCAGGCAGCCGCAAACGCGAGGCGCAGCACCGGTTTCCACGCGCGGTGGTACACGATCTCCCCGACGGCCACCGCGAGCAGCATCAGCGCCGCTTCCACGGCGGGGAAGATGTACTGCGTCGAGATGGTCAGATACAGATACCCGAACACCGGAACGGGACCGGCCTTGCCACGGGTGTAGCGCACCGAGGCCGCCCAGGCGTGCACCAGCCAAGCCGTGCCGGTGAGGGCGGTCATCCAGCTGGCCTCGTCGAAGAACAGGAAGAAACCCGACAGCGGGAACGCGACGCCCGCCGCGGCCGACCACGCCGGGCGGCCACCGTAGGCCAGGCAGATCCGATACACCCCGAGGGCGGCGATGATCGAGAAGACCAGTTTGACGATCGTCGCGTACAGCGCCAGATTGTCGACCGACGGCGCGATCAGGTCGACCAACAGCTGCGGCGGATTGAACAGGCCCGCATCGTCGATGGTGTTATTGCCCGACATCCACCGATCCGGCCACAGCACCGGAAACTGTCCGTTGCGCAGCGCCCGTCCCAGCGCCACCCACAGGCCGGTGTACTGGGATTCGGTGTCGTCGGTATAGAAGTGACGGCCGTTGGCCAGCAGGACCGCGGCGTATCCGGCGATGACCCCGATCGCCGTGACCGCCGCCCACCGCGAGATATCTCGCCGAGTGGGCTCGGAAATCGAGTTCTGCGTGGCCCCCGAAGGTTCGGCCAGCGCCGCCTTCGACACTGCACTGTCCGTCACGAGTTCCACACCCTCCTCGGCATGCCCGTATTCGATGCCCTCATGCCGCGAGCACGAACAATTTCTCACGGCCACCGGCGATCAACGACCGGTGCAGGATACGAGATTCATATGGACCGAACAGCTGATCCAATGTCTGCTCGGTAAAGCGATGGCTTTGCGCCCCCTCACCGGCGTCGGTGTAGCGGCGAGCGATCGCGGCCACTACGCGGTTGCTGCTGGACGCCAGGTTCCGGATCGGTTCGGCGATGATGACGTGCTTGTGCGCGGCCGCCAGCATCCGGTCGAGGACGGGAACCGGCTCGGGCAGGAACTGGTACATGCTCGCCTGCATCACCAGATAGTCGGCCTCCGGAAACGGGTCGTCGGAGTGCACGTTCCACACCGTGCCGTGCCCGCCCGCGTCGTTGAGACGAGCGATGAACCGGCTGTTCAGATCCAGGCCGATATAAGTGCCCGCCCGCCCGCGCAGGTAGCGGGTATAGAGCGTCGCCGGACCACAGCACACGTCGACGACATCGGCGCCCTGGGGGATCAGCTCCGCGATCGCGCGAAACCGGGCCTGATAGTGCCGCCCGTACAGCCCCCGCATGAGCAGTTGGTAGACGGTTGCGTTGCGGTAGACCAGGCTGGTTCCCAATAGATTCCTTTGCGGACTGTTGGAGATCGGCTGCCGCGCCGGATGGTACGGGATGAGCGGGAGCGGGTCCATGCGGGGCCGTGGTCGCACCTGCCGTTTCGCCGCCGTGTGACGTCATGTTTCGAATAACTCTCGCGGCTCGCAGCCGCCGCGGCGGTATCCATAACGATCCGCTGGCGCGCCTGCATTCGGCTATACATTCCGTGGATACGGCAATATGCTCCCACTCGTGTCGAATCTGCGGATCAGCGAGGTTGCTGCTTTGATGGGTGTCAGCGATGACACCGTGCGGCGGTATATCGATCAGGGGCGACTGAACGCGATCCAGCTGGACAGCGGCCGCAAGGGCGTGAGCGGCCGTGAGCTGGCGGAATTTCTACAGGCCAACGCCGACGCGCCGGAGCCCGGTGCCACGGTGGCCGTTTCCGCGCGGAACCGGATGCGCGGAATCGTGACGCGAATCGTGAAGGACACGGTGATGGCCCAGGTCGAGATGCAGGCCGGGCCCTTCAAGCTGGTGTCCCTGCTGAGCCGGGAATCGGTCGACGAACTCGGCCTCGAGGTCGGCAGCGTGGCGGTCGCGTCGGTCAAGTCCACCCACGTTGTTGTAGAAATCCCGGAAAGTTGATGAGGATGAGGATGATTCGTTCGCTGAGTGCGGTTGCCCTGACCGGCGCCGTCGCCTTGACACTGGTCGGCTGTGGATCGGACAAATCGGCCGACCCGGCCCCCACCGACAAGATCTCCGGAACGGTGACGGTATTCGCGGCCGCATCGTTGACCGAGACGTTCACCGAACTGGGCAAGCAATTCGAGGCCGCACACCCCGGCACCAAGGTTGTCTACAGCTTCGGCGCGAGTTCGGCACTGGCGGAACAGATCAAGCAGGGTGCCCCCGTCGATGTATTCGCCTCGGCGGCTCCGAAGAACATGCAGCAGGTCGTCGACGCGGGCGATATCACCGGCAAGCCGGTGACCTTCGTGCGCAACCGCCTCGAAATCGCGGTCCCCAAGGGCAATCCCGGCCATATCACCGGACTCGCCGACTTCGGCAAGACCGAACCGAAGATCGCGCTGTGCGCCGAGCAGGTGCCGTGCGGCGCCGCCGCCAAGACCGTATTCGAGGCCGCGGGTGTCAACCCGCAGCCCGACACCCGCGAGGCCGACGTCAAAGCGGTGCTGACGAAGGTGACCCTCGGCGAGGTGGACGCTGCGCTGGTCTACCGCACCGATGTGCAGGCCGCGGGCGACAAGGTGGAGGGCATCGACTTCCCCGAGGCCGATAAGGCGATCAACGACTACCCGGTCGCAGCACTGGCCAAGGCACCCAACTCCGCTGCCGCCGCGGCATTTGTCACGTTCATCGAGTCCGACCAGGCCCGCGCGGTATTCACCAAGGCGGGATTCGACAAGCCGTGATCCGGACGTCGGCGCGACGGCAGGCAGCACGCGGGCGGCGACCGCTCATCCTCGTGCTGCCCGCCGTCTGCGGCTTGGCGTTCCTATTGTTGCCGCTGGTCGGACTGCTGCTGCGCGCGCCCTGGCACGGCATGCCCGACCGCTTGTTCAGCGCCGAAGTCGGCCGGGCACTGCGCCTATCGCTGGTATGCGCGAGCCTGGCGACTGTCGTGTGCCTGGTATTCGGTATCCCGCTGGCATGGCTGCTCGCACGCGGCGAGGTACCGGGACTCGGATTCGTCCGAGCGCTGGTGACCGTCCCGCTGGTACTGCCGCCGGTCGTCGGCGGGGTCGCATTGCTGCTGGTATTGGGCAGGCGCGGCATCATCGGCCGCCATTTGAACGAATGGTTCGGTGTTTCACTGCCTTTCACCACCGCCGGGGTCGTGGTCGCCGAGGCGTTCGTGGCGATGCCGTTCCTGGTCATCTCCGTCGAAGGCGCACTGCGCGGAGCCGATCCCCGCTACGAAGAAGCCGCCGCGACCCTCGGTGCATCGCGCTGGCTGACCTTCCGACGGGTCACCATGCCCTCGGTCATGCCGGGCGTGATCGCGGGCGCGGTGCTGTGCTGGGCCCGCGCACTCGGCGAATTCGGCGCCACCATCACCTTTGCGGGCAATTTCCCCGGCAAGACCACGACCATGCCGCTGGCGGTATACCTGGCCCTGGAAACCGATCCCGAGGACGCGATCGTGCTCAGCCTGGTACTGCTGTTCGTCTCGGTGGCCGTACTCGCGGCGCTGCGGGACCGGTGGACCCGAGGCGCGATATGACCCTCGACGCCGAAATACGCATCACCCGAGGCAGATTCGAACTCGACATCAACGTCACCGTGGCAGCCGGAGAAGTCGTCGCACTGCTCGGACCCAATGGGGCGGGCAAGACCACCGCACTGCGGGCGCTGGCCGGACTCACCCCACTCACCGGCGGGCGCATCCGGCTCGACGAAAACACCTGGGACGCACCGCCGAAGCTGTTCACCCCCGCCGAGCGCCGCGCGGTCGGCGTCGTATTCCAGGACTACCTGCTGTTCGCGCACATGTCCGCCCAGGACAACGTCGCCTTCGGGCTGCGTGCCCGCGGACAGCACCGCCGCGCGGCCCGCGACCGCGCCGAATATTGGCTCGACCGGGTCGGCCTCGCCGAACACCGACACGCCAAACCCCGCGCGCTGTCCGGCGGCCAGGCGCAGCGCGTTGCCCTGGCCCGCGCGCTGGCGACCGATCCGCAGCTGCTGCTGCTCGACGAACCGCTGGCCGCGTTGGATGCGAGCACCCGTTTACAGGTTCGCTCCGACCTCGCCCACCACCTCGCCGACTACACCGGGCATACGGTGCTGGTCACCCACGATCCGCTCGACGCCATGGTGCTCGCCGACCGCCTGGTCATCCTCGAAGACGGCAATGTCATCCAAGAAGGACCACCCAGCGAAGTGGCGCGCAGACCTCGCTCCGACTATGTCGCAAACCTGGTGGGCCTCAACCTCTATCGCGGCACCGCCCACGGCAATACCGTCGACCTCGACGACGGCGGAACACTCACCGTGGCCGAGCCGGCCCAGGGCGCAGTGCATGTCGCGTTCCCGCCCAACGCGGTGAGCCTGCACCCCGAACAACCCGCGGGCAGCCCGCGAAACACCTGGCCGGTCACCATAATCGGGCTCGAACAGCACGCCCACACCACCCGAGTCCGCTTGGACGGCAGCCCATCGGTCCTCGCCGACGTCACCCCCGCAACCGTCGCCGATCTGCGCCTGCAGAACGGCGCACCATTGTGGGCCGCGGTCAAGGCCACCGAAGTCCACGTCTACCCGGCGTGAACGCCTGCGTCGAGAAGGTCTCGACCGACAAGCGCTACGTCCGCGACGTCTGTCGGAATCGCCCCAGGTCACGGATCCGCCGCGCATCCCACTCATTGGACACACCGCTGCCTAGACTGACTGCCATGCGACTGAGCACCCGCAATCAACTCGACGGCACCGTCATCTCGGTCACCCGCGGTGAAGCGATGGCTGTCGTACGAGTCCGACTCACCGGAGGCGATGAAATCACCTCCTCCATCACCCGCGATGCCGCCGACGACCTCGCACTCACCGACGGCACCCCCGTCAAAGTCCTGATCAAATCGACCGAAGTCACCCTCGGCATCGACTAGCTCCATCCGGCCGCCCGGTCTCGACCGGACGGCCGGCCCCGGGGGATCGACCATCCTCCGCACCATCCCATCGCGCCCGTCTTTGCAGCACACCCGCACCGGCGGAGCAGCCCCGATGCCAGTAACCGAGTCCGACAGCCCGTACCTGACAGGAAGATTCGGCTTCGACGGCGGCTGGATCATCAGTGGTCGAGGAATGCGGTGAGCTCCGCATCGACGGCGGCAGGATCATCCTCATGGGCGTTGTGGCCCGCGCCTGCGAGCATTCGCAGCGTCGCCCTGGGGATCAGTTGTGCGAGCGGCTGCGCTTGCGAGGGGCTCACGACACTATCCAGTTCTCCCCAGAGGATCAGCGTCCGTGCCCTGATCGTGCCCGCCTCTCGTTGCACCTCGGCCAGATCGAGATTGCGTGGCTGCTTCCACATCGCGGTGCGGTTGTCCGCATGGCTCTGCGGGATCCAGTACGTGTCCGCGAGTTCCTTCGTCAACGTCTCGGGGTGTGCGTATGCTCCGCGCAATCCGGCCGCATAGATGTCCTCGGTCATCACCCGCGTGGCCAGTTCACCCAGGCCAGGCGTTCGCATCAGCCGCATGTTCACATTGAGCTCGGTATCCAGAACCAGTGGTGAGATGAGCACCAGTTGATCCACCTCCGAGGGATATCGCGCAGCGAAATCCACCGCGACAGAACCACTCAGGGAATGCGCCAGCACGGAGACACGGGCGAGACCGATCGCAGAGATGAACTGCCGCAAGGACTCCGCCATCGCCCGCACGTCGTATCCGAAATCCGGATCGTGCAGCGTGGTGCAGCCCGAACCCGGCAGGTCGACCGCATAGACGGTGTGATCCGTGGCAAGCGCGGCAATGATGTCGCGGTAGGTGTACGACCAGAGTGTGCCACCCGGCAGCAGCACGATGGGCGGTCCCTCGCCCGCCTTCAGATAGTGAAAGCGCGCCACCGCGGTGTCGACGAACTGCCCGTCATCGAGTGTCGGCGACTGCACGCCGCGATCCACCGAGCTGTCCGCATGCGATGCCGCCGACGGCATCGCCACGCTGACGGACAGCAAAGCGACGATCGTGGACAGCGCTCGCGACCACCGGTGTCGGCGTAACGTCCTGTCGTTCGCCATTCGATTCTCCTTTCGCATAAGCGTTCCCGCAGTAGCGGGCTCGTGTCCTGGACGAGCCGGGCAGCTCGTTCGTGACGGGTTGCGGCAATGCCGTGTGTCACACCCAGGAACGCCGTCGGTCAGGACTGCCGGATCGCGGCAACGTCGAACTCGAGGGTGACCTTCGGGCTGACCATGCCCAGGGCCGCCTTCCAGTGCACGCCCCAGTCCTTGCGGTTGATCGTGACGCTGCCCGTGAAGCCGGCTCGGAGGGCGCCCTGCTCGTCGATGTCCGTGCCGGTCAGTTCGAAGTCCACGGTGACCGGCCTGGTGGCACCGCGCATGGTCAGATCACCGGTGACCGTGATATTGGTCGAGCTGAACCGCTCCACCCGGGTCAGGGTGTAGGTGATCGTCGGGTGCTCGTCGACGCCCAAGAACTTTTTGCCCAGTAGATCGTCGCGCTGCGAGTTGTCGGTGTCGATGCTCTTCGCCTGGATCGTGAGCTGGGCGCTCGATTTCGAGGGTTCGGCGACGTCCAGGTGCGCGCTCCCCTCGAACGCACCGAACCTCCCGCGCACCCTGGTGGACATTGTGTGCCGGGCAATGAACCCGATCCGCGTGTGGCTGGTATCGAGGACGTAGTCGCCGGTCAGTTCGCTGAGTTCGATCGTGGTTGACATGGTCTGTCACTCCTGGTGAGCTATCGGATTTTCGTGGGTGTCGCGAGAGATGGTGCGCGCGATTGCGAGGGCGGCGAGTTTGTCGGGATTGCGGATGCCATAGCCGTTGCCGACCCTGCCGTCAACGATTTCGAGTAAGACGACGCCTTCGAGGTGCTCGCCGGTGTAGATGGCAACAGCGGGCTCGCTGTTGCAGTTCACCGGCTCGATCCGCATGTCCGGCCTGCGCTGTATCGGGCCGAACAGCGCGATGAGAATCGAGGCCACCTGCTCCGCACCCGTCATCACCAGCTGGCCCGCCGCAGTGGCTTTGCCGCCGCTATCGGTGGTCCAGGTGACATTCGGTGCGAGCATCGACATCAGGCCCGCCATATCACCGGTGGTCACCGCCGTCATGAACCGTTCGGTGAGCTCGGCGGTGCGCGCGGTGTCGATGGGCCCGAACCGGTTGCGCCGCGCCTGTACGTACTCGCGGGCCCGGTACGCCATCTGGCGCACCGCCGTCACGGATTTGCCTACCGCCGTGGCGATGTCGTCATAGTCGAAGCCGAATACCTCGCGCAGGACGAACACCGCGCGTTCATCGGGGGTCAGCGTTTCCAGCAGTACGAGCATCCCCATCGATACCGATTCGGCAAGCACCATATCGGCCGCGGCATCGTGTTCGGTCAACAGCAACGGCTCGGGCAGCCACGGGCCGAAGTAGTCCTCGCGACGCCGGGCATTGGCCCGCAGCGCGTTCAGTGCCTGACGGGTAACCAGTTGCGCCAGATACGATTTCGTGTCCCGCACGGTGGTGAGGTCTACCTGGGCCCAGCGCAGGTAGCTGTCCTGCAGCACATCGTCGGATTCGGTTGCGGAGCCGAGGATTTCGTAGGCGATCGTGAACAGCAGCGGCCGCAACAGGGTGAACCGCTCGGCATGCTCGTCGATGGAACTCACGGGTTTGCCACCATCTCGGCGGCCACCACCGGCTGCTCCGACCCTCTGCCGCCCTTGGCCCAGAACAACGCGCCGGGCTTGCGCGCTTCCCACCGGATTCCCCACAGCGTCCACTTGGTGGCCGTTTCTTTGATCGGCGCGCCGATGCGGCCGCCGATATAGGCGTTCATGGGTGTGTCGTCCTTGTGGCTGAGCTGCACGATCCCGGCCCGGCGGCCCAGGCTGACATTGGATCCCAGGAAGGCCATGTCCAGCACCGCGGGCTCAGCACCGGCGATTCGAGCCAGCACGGTGTCGGCGGCGTGAGCGCCGAGAGGTCCAGCGGCCTGGCAGCTCATCCGCAGCGGCCGCCTCGACGGCGCGGCCGCGTCACCGGCCGCGACAATGCGGTCGCTGTCGATGCTGGTCAGCGTCTCGTCGGTGACGAGCCGACCAAGCGCGTCGGTCTGCAGGCCGCTGCGCGCGGCCAGGTCCGGCACACCGAAACCGGCGGTCCAGACGGTGACCGCACTTGGCACCACACTCCCGTCGGCCAGTATCACCCCATCTCGCCGCACCTCGGCCACGCGCATGTTGTCGAGCACCTCGACTCCATTTCTGACCATCCACTTGGCCACCAACCGCCGCCCTCGGTCCGAGAACGTCGGAGCCAATCCATCCCCGGAGACCAGCGTGACCGCGTGACCCTGTTCGACCAGCTCGGCGGCTGTTTCGATCCCGGTGAGCCCGGCACCGACGACAGTGACCGCAGCGTTCGACGGCAACTCGCCGATGACGGCACGCAGCCGCTGAGCGTGCTCCAATTCCGCTATGGGGTAGGCGAATTCGGCTGCTCCGGGTACCGATACCGGTATCGCCGCGGTGCTGCCGACCGCGTAGACGACATAGTCGTAGTCCAGGGCGCGGCCCGACGCCAACTCCACGGTCCGCGCGGCGATATCGATGCGGACGGCGTCATCGACGACCAACCGCACGTCGTCACCGAGCAGTTCGCCGTAGTCGGCGGTGGCCTCGCCGGTGTCGGCCACGAACTGGTGCAGCCGCAGGCGTTGGACGAACTGCGGGCGGGAGTTGACCAGGGTGATCTCGACATCGTCGCGTTGTTGCAGACGGTTGGCCGCAACGGTCCCGGCGTAGCCGCCGCCGATCACGACGACCTTGGTGCAGGTGCTGTTGTGCTCGTTCATGCCCTCGTGACACCGCCCGCCACCAAGACATAACAACACGTGACGCAGGTCACCCATGACGCCAATGCGGCTCACTTGTCGATCCTTCAAGGGGCCCGTGCAGGTGATGCACGTCACGCTGTCGTGCCGTCACAGGGATGGGGTTTACCGGCGTCTTGTGCTCGTTCGGTGCGGCAGCACGGAACATCGGCAGCGAGGACGACCCTCCCCGCCGCATTCGCCAATGCAGACAGAACGGAAAGACATCATGAGCAAGGTCTGGTTCGTGACCGGTTCCTCCCGTGGCCTCGGCCGAAACTTCGTCGAGGCCGCACTGGCCAAGGGCGATAAGGTGGCCGCGACTGCCCGGAATTCCAAAAGCCTCGCAGAACTGGTCACTACCTACGGCGATGCGATCCTTCCGCTGGACCTGGACGTGACCGATAGGGATGGGGTCTTCGCGACTGTAAAGCACGCCAAAGAGCACTTCGGCCGTCTCGACGTCGTCGTGAACAATGCGGGCTATGGCCTGCTCGGAGCTGTCGAAGAGCTGACCGAGCAGCAACTTCGAGATCAGTTGGAAACCAATCTGTTCGGCGCGGTGTGGGTCGTGCAGGCCGCGCTGCCGCAGTTGCGTGACAACGGTAGCGGGCACATCATCCAGATTTCCTCGGTCGGCGGTGTGGCCGCGTTCCCGCTGGCCAGTGCGTACCACGCCGCCAAGTGGGCCCTAGAAGGTCTGAGCGAATCCCTCGCCCAAGAGGTCGCCGGCTTCGGCATCAAAGTGACCGTGGTCGAGCCCGGCTCCTACGCCACCGAGGGTGCGGCAGGCGGCGTCCACGCCGAGATCAACCCTCTTTACGCCGATATGCGCGAAGCCTTCGCCGCCTACGCGCAGTCGCTCCAGCCCGCCGACCCGGCTGCGGCCGGCCGAGCGCTCGTCGAACTCGTCGACTCCGCCAACCCGCCCCTGCGAGTGTTCTTCGGCTCGCAAGGCAACCAGGTCATTTCGCAGGTCTACGCCGACCGGCTACAGACCTGGGCCGACTGGCAAGACTTCTCGGCGAAGGCGGACGGCCACACTGCCGCTGTCTGATCGGCGACCGCCCCGCGGGAAGGCTTCTGGCCCACCGGATCTCGATCCTGCTCCACTCACCAGTTGCCCCGAGGCCCGTCGGCGACGACATCCGGATACCAGGAATCCCGGCAGGTCGGTTGCCGCCGACTTGCCTTGTGGCCCACGGTAAACCGGCTCCAAAGCGGTCGGTTCCCCGGTTCTGGCGCAAACACCGGTTTGCGTCAGAACCACCACCGGATCGCGGAAGACGGTGCGGCCGTCAGGGTGTGGTGTGGCCGGAGGACGGGCTCAGTCGACTGGGATGACCAGGGCGTCAGCCGACGTCCTGGAGCAGTAGGTGCCGCCCGTTGAGCGGACCGCCCAGCTGCATCAGCTGTCCGCCCGCACGCAGACCACCGAGGTCCAGCGCGGCGAATCCGAACTCGTCCAGCAAGCCGGCCACGTCGGCTTTCGCATCGGCATCGTCGCCCGCGTAGAAGATCACCTGCCGGCCATCGGCGTGCTGGGGGTCCGCGGCGATGAACGCGGCGAACACGGTGTTGAATGCCTTCACGATCCGCGCGCCCGCAAGGTGCCCGGCGACCCACTCGCTGCCCGTGAGATCACCGACGTCGTAGCGACCCTCCGCGGGGTTCGCCGTGGCGAACTGATTCGTCGCGTCGACGACGATCTTCCCGGACCAGTCGGTGAGGCCGGTCAGATCCGGCACGACGAAGAACGGCACCGCGAGGAATACGAGATCCGGCTGCGCCGCCTCCTCGGCCGTCACCGCGCGGGCCTTCGGCCCCAACTGCTCCACGACGGCCTGCAGCGTCTCCGGGCCCCGGCTGTTGCCGATGAGTACCTCATGGCCATGACGGACGGCCTTGTCAGCGACCGCCTGGCCGATATTTCCCGCTCCGAGAATGCCGATGGTGCTGTGTGTGGTCATGGTGCTCATCCTCGATCGTGTCAGGCCACGCGCGGTGGGTTTTCATCCAATCGGACCATCACAGTTCGAGCTGATCGTCAGAAGGAATGCCGATGAACGGCCGGGGCAGTCGGCGGAGGGCGCCGACTGGATAGCCATCATCCGGCGGCTCCTTCGCAGGCTTCGCAGTCCAGGCCGCCGTACCGGAATAGATTCGCGGACAGCATGATCAGGGCTCTCGCGTGTCGGATGATGTGGTCGGGCTCCTGGGCGTGCGGAGGGTCCGGCGGATGGCGTTGCGGAGCCAGCGGTGGGCTCCGTCGGCTGTGTGTCGGGGGTGCCAGGCCATGCTGATGGTCAGGGGCGGCAGTGCCAGGGGGATGTCGAGGAGGTGCAGTCCGAGGGTGGTCGCGTCGTCGGTGAGGGGCGACGGGTCGGCACCGGGGAGTGCGGCAGGTACGAGGCAGACGATGTCGCTGCGGGCGGCGAGGGTCATGGCGGCCAGGTGGCTGGGGAGGACGACGCTGACCCGCCGTTGGAGGTTCTGCTCGGCCAGCGCGGTGTCGAGCGGGCCGGCGAACCGGCCGCGACGGCTGACCGCGACGTGTTGGGCGGCAGCGAGCCGGGCGGGGGTCAAGGGTGCTTCGGTGAGATGGTGGCCGGGCCGGACCGCCGCCACCATGCGCAGACTGACCAGTTCTTCGACCTGGGTTTCGGGATCTACGTGGTCGATGGATCCGATCTCCAGATCGATCCGGCCGTCGCGGAGTGCAGATCCGGCCTCCAACTCCTCGGCCCGGAGCCAGAACGAGACCCCCGGCGCCTCCTGCTGGGCCAGTTGCAGCAGTCGGGAGGCCAGTGCGGCGCCGACCAGGTCGGCGGCCTGGAGGGTGAAGGTCCTGCTCAGGTCGGCGGGGTCGACGCCCGTGCCGGGGCTGAGCAGTGCTCCGAGGCTGCGTACCACCGCGGCGGCTTCGTCGCGCAGGGCCTCGGCACGCGGGGTGGGGACCATGGTCTGTCCGGCCCGGACCAGGAGGGGGTCTTGGAGGATGCGGCGCAGGCGAGCGAGGGTGCGGCTCATGGCGGCGGGTGACGTATGCAGTCGGGCGGCGGCGCGGGTGACGCTGTGCTCGGCCAGCAGGGCGTCCAGCGCGATGGCGAGATTGGCGTCGATGACCGGATCCGGGCTGTTCACCAGCATTATTCCATTTCAGTCAATGATTCCGTGCTGAAGTTCCCATTGTGGCAACGCTTGGTCCTCCGCAGGATGACGGGTGTACCGATCCAACAGACCTGCGAGGCTTTCATGATCGTTATCACTGCTCCTACCGGGAACATCGGCCGTCCCCTGCTCGCCCGGCTCCTGGAGTCCGCCCCCGCCGCGGGTGAGGAACTGCGGGTGATCGTGCGCGATCCCGCGCGGCTCCCGGACGCGGCGCGCGGACGCGTCGAGGTGATCACCGGCTCGCACGCCGACGCCGGGGTCCTCGACCGGGCCTTCGAGGGCGCGGACGCCGTCTTCTGGCTCGTCCCCCCGGACGCCTCCCAGACCCCGCACGACGGCTACAGCGGCTTCACCCGCCCCGCCGTGCAGGCGCTCGCCGCCCACGGCGTCGGCCATGTCGTCGGGGTCTCCGCGCTCGGCCGCGGTACCCCGCTCGCCGACCGCGCCGGCCTGGTCACCGCCTCCCTCGCCATGGACGACCTCATCGCCCGCGCTGGCGTCGCCTACCGGGCCCTGGCCAACCCGTCCTTCTTCGAGAACCTGCTGGAGGAGTCCGACTCGATCCGCGACAAGGGCGTGTTCACCGACGTCGTTGCCGCCGACCGCAAAGCCCCCCTCGTCGCTGTCGCCGATATCGCGGCCGTCGCCGCCGGCCTGCTGCTGGACCGCTCGTGGACCGGCACCGACAGCGTCCCCATCCTCGGGCCGCAAGACCTGTCCCCCAACGACCTGGCCCGCATCATGACCGAACAGCTCGGCCGCCCCGTCCGCTACGAACGCCAGCCGCTCGACGAGCTGTACACCACCCTCGTCGGCTATGGCCTCAACGAGGCGTTCGTCCAGGGTGTCGTCGACATGAAGCGGGCCAAGGACCAGGGCCTCGACGCCGGAGTCGCCCGCACCCCGGACACCGCGTCCCCCACCAGTTTCGAGCAGTGGTGCGCCCACACCCTCATGCCCGCTATCCGCTCCTGAGGCCCACCATCCGTCGCCCGGAACCCATGATGCCCCGCGCACCAACATCTTTGGAGAAACCCTGATGCCCGCTGAAAAAACCGAACCACCGGTCACGGCGTTCATGCTCGTCAAGACCACACCCGAGTGGCTCGCTCTGACCGTCCAGGAACGTGTGGACGCCTTCACCACCCAGGTCCTGCCCGCCATCGAGGCCAAGACCACCCGCGTACGGTCACGCTTCTACGACACCGAGTTCTACTCCGCACGCATCACCGACGTCTGGGTATGGGAAGCAGAAGACCACCACGCCTATCAGCTCCTCATCGACGCACTGCGCGAAACCCCGTTCTGGGATCGCTACTTCGAGGTCATCGACCTCCTCGTCGGCACCGAGAACGGCTACGCCCGAACCTACGGCCTCGAACCCGTCGCCACCATCACCACTTGAACCCCTGAGATTCCGGCACAAAGAGTTGCATGCCATGGCTCGACGGTCCTGTCTGCCGCGCCAGTGTGCCCGCGGGACCGTTGCGTCAGCGTCGGCGGCCGAGACGACCGGCGGCAGCCAGAATGGGGGTCGCCACGGCGGTCGCGGCCGCTCCGAGTGGAGTGTCGGTGGCCAGAATCCGCCGGACGGTTTTCATGGCCAAGGTGAGGACCTCGCTGCCGCGTACCCGCATGTCCGCCTCGAACTTGCTGACGGCAACGGTGAGGGTGGTGGTGCCGGCGGCGACCTCACGCAGGTGCTCGACCAGGCTTGCGGCGTCGCGGATGGCGGCGGCGGCTCCCATGCCGGCGGTCGGCGGGGTCGCGTGGACGGCGTCGCCGAGTGCGGTGATGGGACCGGCGGGCCAGGGGGCGAGGTCACTCACTCGTGTTGAGGCGGCATTGAAGCGGAATGCGGCCACGCTGTGCGGGTCGGCACGGGCGATCACCTCGAGAGTGTGTTCGCTCCATCCCCGATCGCGGAATCCGGCCCGCAGCGCGGCCTGCAGCTCGCAACCGCGCAGACCGCGCAGCGAGTCGGTGGCGGCGGATTCGGGGAACATGGCGCCCCAGATGTAGGTGGGGCCGGTCGTGATCGCCATCCGCAGTTCCGGTGCGTCGAGCACGGCATTACCCACCGGGTCGAGAAAACCGACGTAGAGCGCCGCGCCCCGAGGGCCGATCGCCAGCCCCGATCGCGGGCCGAGCCGTTGTTGCTCGGGTGGGCTCAGAGCGTCGAGACAGGTTCTGCCGGAGAAGCCGATGATGCCCGCCGGCGCATTGGTAGGGCCGCCGGCTAGGTGACGGGCGACCAGAGAGTGGGTTCCGTCCGCGCCCACCAGCAGATCGCACGGAACTGGTGCGGTGTCGGCGAACAGCGCCCGGAGGGTGCCGTCCTCGGCGCGGTCGATCCCGATGACCGCCCGGCCCAGGTGAAGATCGTCGCCTACCGCCTCGGCCAGCAGAGTCCGCAAGGTGATCCGGTCGATGTCCACGCTGGGATCTCCACTGAGGTCCGGTCCGTGTCCCAACAGTCGGCCACGCCGATCCCACAACGCGTCCCGGTGCCGCAGCCGCAGCGCCGATGCCGACGCCAGCAGCCGTTCGATGATCTCCGGTGCGACCAGATCCCGCAGGGCCGACTGCGCGCGCCCATCCAACGTGATGTGGTAGCCCCCGGTCGCCGCCACATCGGTGTCGCGGTCGAACACCATCACTTCGAATCCACGACGACGCAGACCAGCACCTAGCGCGAGGCCACCGATCCCACCCCCGACCACGATGACGCGCATATTCTTCCCACTCCTCAACTGCTGCCGGATAACTCTCACAGACGACAATGGCACCGGTAGTGGACACCGAATGGCCTCTACTGGTGATGATGTGACGGTGGCAGATACTTCACGGCGGGCACTGCGATTGCTGTCGCTGCTCGCAGCACGCCGACAGTGGCCGCTCAGCGAGCTCGCCGCCCGGCTCGGCGTCAGCGAACGCACCATCCGGCGTGACATCGAGACGCTGCGACAGCTCGACTATCCGGTCACCACCGTGCACGGCCCGGCAGGCGGCTACCGGCTCGGCTCCGGTCACACGCTTCCGCCGCTGCTGTTCGACGACGACCAGGCACTCGCGGTCGCGGTGGCCCTGCAGATCGCCCCCAGCGTCGTGTTCGGGCTCGGCGATGACGCCGCGCGGGCACTGGCCGCCCTCGAGCAGGTCATGCCGGCGCGGCTGCGAGCGTCCATGGAGTCCATGCAGCTGACCAGTCTGCAGAACTACTGGGAGTTCCCGGCCCCGCCGATCGATTCGAACGCGTTGAGAACCGTGGGGGGCGCGGTACGTCACCGACATGTGCTCACCGTCGAAATGCTGCGCGCCGACGGCTCACGCCCCGATCCTGGTGCTGCCGACTTCACCCCGGGTTTCCGTGTCGAACCACATCATCTGGTCGTCTGGGCCGGGCGGTGGTATGTGGTCGCCTACCACCTCGCAGACGACACCTGGCGCGTTCACCGTGTCGACCGCCTTCATCCCCGCACGACAACCCGCACCTCGTTCGCTGCTCGAGACCTCCCCGGCGGCGACGTCGCCCGCTTCGTCATGACCAGCCACGACCGAGGCGACACCCCCGCCACCTGGCAATGCACCGGAGCCGCACGCCTGAACCTGCCCGCCGACACGGTCGCCCGCTGGGCACCCGGCGGATCAGTCGTCGAATACCTCGACACACACCACTGCCGACTCACCCTCGGAGCTTGGTCCTGGGCAGGCATCGCAGGAATCCTCGCCACCTTCGACACCGACCTCACCGATGTGCAACCACCAGAACTGGTCCAAGCCTGCGGCCGCCTCGTGCATCGCTGGAGAGCTATCGCGGATATTCCAGCGGAGGACGAAAATCCGCGAGGCTGAATGGGCGTTTCCGAAACGCATCGACGCCAGCGTTCCGCGCGCGATGGTGATGTGCCCTGCTGTCCGATGCTCACGGGAGGAGGGCAGCACAGCCTGCTTTTTCCCACGGCTCCGTGTCCTCCACGGCAACGAACTCGGAAAAGTCAACGGCTCAACCGTCCCCGGAACGCTGTCAGTAACCACCGCCAGCGCTACCGATGTCACCTCCACCGTGACCACCGTCGTAGTGCCCGTGACCACTGTCGAAGTGCCCGTGACCAGCGCCGTAGTGCCCGTGACCACTGTCGTAGTGCCCGTGACCGGCGCCGTCGTGCCCGTGACCGCTGTCCGATGAACCCCAGATAGCCAGGCCACCCCAATGCCAGCCGTCCGAATCGGAGCCGTCGTGATCGCCATAGCTCGGCACCGGGATTCCTGTGACCGCGGTCAGGTCCACGGTCATGCCCAGCGCTACCAATCGCTTGAACAGCGAGTGCTGGTTTCGAAAGAACCCTTTTCCCTGCGCGGAGTCCGTCTCGTCGGAGTCCGTCTCGTCGGAGTCCGTCTCGTCGGAGTCCGTCTCGTCGGAGTCCGTCTCGTCGGAGTCCGTCTCGTCGGAGTCCGTCTCGTCGGAGTCCGTCTCGTCCGGGGCCGGACCGGCGGGCGAAGGCTCCGCGGGCTCCCAGTCGGCGAGTGCACGACGGCTCTCGCGACGCTCCCGGCGCAGCAACCGCCCTCCCGCGATCGTTCGCCGACTGAATAGCAGCAGGCAGAGCGCGGCAAGAATCCCCGCAACCAACGCCGCCAGATTGCCCCAGGTGACGGCATCGGACTCCCAATACGCCGCCACAGCCACCACAATCAGAATCAGCGTGACCACCACGATGGTCCGACGCCACCACAGACGCGGTATCAGGCCTGCCTGCGCGAGCCGGTCCCGCGTCGCCGCCAACTCCCTTCGGATGTACCGTCTTTCGGGCAGCTCGGACAACCGTGCAGGGCCGCGTACATCGGTGAAGACGGCGCGCTCCAACTCGTCGGCGTCCGAAGGTAGCGTTTTCCTGGTCCGCTGGAAATTCCGGCGCGCGTTCATCGCGATCACGTCGTCCATATCCAGCGACTTGACCGCGGTGACGACAGCGCCGCGCCCGCCGCGGTGCAGGTAGCCGAGCTCGCTGGCAGACAATTCCGGGATCGAACGCACCCACAACGGGATTCGCAGTAGCGCCGACACCCCAACCGGCAGCGCGGACAAGACGATAAGAACGAAACCCGTCACGGCGAACCCTCCCCGAATATGGCCGTGAACCAATTATGGGGCACATCGGCGCGATCGCCAATGACCGGCCCGCTCAGGAATCCCCTCCCGGCACGCCTGTGCCGCAACAGGGTTCGATTCGATGCGGGCCGAGTACACTTCGTCCGCGATACCTCATCCGAGCACGCAGCGCCCCGCACTCCTAACACTTCGTCCGTGGGTGGTCCACGGCATCCCACCACGGACCGCGCTACTGCTCGCCAACCTCCGCCCGGTTGATCGCTCGCTCAGCGGCATTTGCGGATATGTCGAAGAAGGGCCAGTACCTCTCCTCACCACGATCTCGGCCTGCACCCATGCCGAACTTGTCGGCGGCTGGTCGTAGCGTTCATGGAATGAACTGGAGACCGTGGTTGGAGCTGTGGAGCGAGGAATGGATCGCCAGCAGAGATCCTGATGAGTTGGATCCCGAGGTGGTGCAGCAGCGCTGGCTCGGGTACGCCCCGGCCACCGAGGCCGACATCGCCGCGGTCGAGCAGCGCCTCTGCCTGCGGTTGCCACCCTCCTATCGCAGCTTCCTGCTGACCACCGATGGATGGCGCCATGCCGGGGAATTCGTGCGGAAGATGCGGGACACCACCAATCTGGGATGGCTGCGTGACCTCGAACCAACCTGGGAGTCCTGGGCCGACCTGATCACCGAGCCACCAGTCGACGCGCCGGGTAACCCGTTCAGCCGCGGACTACTGATCTCGCTGCACGCCGACGTCGGAGTCCTGTTCCTCGACCCGGCCGACCGCGACGAGAACGGTGAATGGGCCGCCTACAGCGTGTTTGCCTGGGGGGAGTTCCCGCAGCGGTATCCCTCGTTCACCGCCCTCATGGAATCGAAGTACCAAAGCCTTCATCGAATACGTCAGCCGGCGGGCAAAACCCGTGACAACTGGGATCTGGTGGCCGAACAGGCACGAGGCGAAGCCCTTTCCGGGGACATCGACACAGCCATGGCGGCCCTGGAGAAAGCCCAGCATTTCGGCCAGTCACGCGCCACGGTCTTACAAACCCAGCTCCAGATGTTCCTCAGCACCTCTTCCCCCTACGATGCCTCCCGGATCCTTTCGCGTGTGCTACCGCTGGCACCCGTTCCGGAGGGATTCTTCACCGGTCCACTGTTCACCGACGAGTTCGTGCCATGCATGTTCCTGCAACACGCACACAAAAAACCCTGGTATGCCTCCGCGCTCGACCATGCCCAGATGGTCGACGACCCCGAGGGCGAGATCAAACGTGCCATCGACGGGCACCGGGCCCGGGAAGAGCGGCCCGGCTACCAGCTCTCCTACGGCAACCAAGCATTCGACGCTGCGGTACGAAAGGCGCTCGCGCAACACCACTCCGACCCGGCGGCGCTGTGGCATGCGCTCGAGGCCGCGATGGCGCATTGGCAGCCCCGCACGCCAGATCACATCGCCCCGGTCGCGTTGCTCGCCGACCCGGTGCTGGCGTACAGCCTCACCCCGGAACGCGGGCGCGCGCTGTTGAGTCAACCACGCAGCGGCCGCTGACCCGGCGAGGCTGACCGAATCGGTTCCTTCATCGGTTGCGTGCGACCGGGCGACAACTCGGTCCTCACCGCACACCCGCACCGGCCCCCGGATCATCTGCGACCACGCCGGATAGCACGCTCATCGGCATGAGCGGACGCGTCGAAGCAGAGCCAGAGTAGTTGCTGCTCACCAATTCTCGGCCCGCACGCATGCCGAACTTGTCGGTGGCTGGTCGTAGGGTTCGCGGAATGAACTGGAGACCGTGGTTGGAGCTGTGGAGCGAGGAATGGATCTCCAGCAGAGATCTCGAGGAGCTGGTCATTGTATGACTCGCACTACCCCGCCCCGTCCGGCCGATCTCGAGGCCGTCTTCCCCGAGCTGGCACCACTGGCCCGCACCGCGACTCGACTGCACCCACGTCCGGGAGTCCCCTCGCCCCAAGACAGTTCGATCGGCGGCCCACTGCTGTGGCCGACCAGCGAGCCATGGCCGCACTGTCGCGAGGACGCCCACCACCTGAGCACCCACACATCCAGATGATGCAATAGCCAAACCCCGACCGATCGGTTCCACGTACCCCGCACAACCCTCACATCGGCATGAGGGTGCGTTGCCGAGCCCGAGATGATCTCGGCCCGTTGATCTTCGGGCGTAGCGTGTGGCCGGTTCGCTCAGCGCGCACAGGGGCATTGCTGGTGTGCGGGATAGGGTTCGGCGAGTCGCGCGGAATGCCAACGCGCCGTTCGCAGGTCGCGGGGGCGGCCCCGCGGACTAGACTTTGCCGCGTGTCACGCTACCGCTCGATCCTTCGTGCCGGAATCGCATGAAGGCCGTCGTGTACGACCGCTACGGCGGCCCAGAGGTGCTGTCGATCGCGGAGGTCCCAGTGCCTTCCCCGGGGCCGAAGCAGGTGCTCGTCCAGGTGCACGCGACGTCGATCAACCTCTCCGACTGGGAGACACTGTTGGGGACGCCGCTGTATTCGCGCATCGGCGGGCTCCGGGCACCGAGACGCCCGGTTCTCGGATCCGATATCGCCGGGCGGGTCGAAGCCGTCGGGCCCGAGGTCACTCTGTTCGCGCCGGGTGACGAGGTCTACGGCGACAATCTCATGCTCAAAGGCGGGTTCGCGGAATATGCCGTAGTTCCTGAATCGGCGCTGGCCCACAAACCGGCGTCGCTGAGTTTTGCCGAGGCGTCAACCCTGCCGCAGGCGGGGGCGATCGCACTACAAGGCACGGCCGGCATCGCGACCGGTATGTCGGTGTTGATCAACGGAGCGGGCGGCGGTTCCGGAGCGTTCGCGATCCAGTTGGCCAAGAGCGCAGGGGCGCATGTGACCGGGGTGGACAACGCCGCCAAACTGGCGTTCATGCGCACGCTCGGCGCCGACGAGGTCATAGACTATCGCGCCGAGGACTTCACCCGGACCGGACCGTACGACCGGGTACTCGACCTCGTTGCCCACCGGTCGGTCTTCGCCTATCGCAGATCGGTCGCGCGGGGCGGCCGGTACCGCTGCGTCGGCGGCACCACACGCGCGTTGCTGCGGATGACGACAGTCGGCGTGGTCACCGGAATAGTGACCGGCCGCAGCCTCGGGGTCCTCGCGGTGAAGGAGGGGCCCGCGCACTTCACACCCCTCGCGGACTCGTGTGTCGCGGGACGGATCGGTATCCACATCGACCGCGGATTCTCCCTCGACGAGACCGCGAACGCGCTGGACCACGTCGGCGCGGGACGCGCCCTCGGCAAAGTGGTGGTCGAGATCCGCTAATCGGCATGTGCGCGTGTTGAGTTGTTATGTGCCCGAGGCCATGTAGGCGGCGAGGATGTAATTCGGGTGGCGGTCGAGATTGGTCCGAGCACGGTCATAGCGCATGGTGGTGCGAGGGTCAGCGTGGCGGGCAGCGATCTGGACGTCTCGTAGGTCGACTCCGGCATCGAGCATGGTGGTAACGAAGGTGTGACGCAGCGTGTGCGGGTGCATCCGGGGTAGCCGCATCGCCGAATCCTGGGCCTTGCGGCGCAGTCGTCGTGTGGCGCAATGCCGATCCTTGCGCCGTCCTCGAGTGTTGAGCAGGATCGGTCCGTGGTCGCGGTCACCGGTGGCGCGGTCGATCGCTCGTCCGACCGCTGGCGGCAACGGGATCAGAGCGAGCTTCGAGCCCAGGCCGACTACGCGCAGTACGCGGTGGCCGTGTTCCTCGCCGATGTCCTCGGTGTCGGACTTGCAGGTCTCGAAGATCCGCAACCCGAGCAGTCCGAGCATCGCGACGAGTGCGAAGTCGAATTGGTTGGCGGAATCGTGCGCCGCGGTGAGCAGTGCTTCGAACTGTAGGTGCGAAAGTCCCAGTGTCGGTGATTCGTTCGGTACTCGGGGTCGGCGGACGTGCTCGGCCGGTGAGTGGTCCATGACGCCGTCGATGACGCAGATGCGGTAGAACCCGGTCACTACCGCGGTACGGCGGGCAACGGTGGAGGGTTTGAATCGGCGGGTCTAGTGCATTCTTCGGCAACCAGTGCGCAGAAGCTCTTCTGGGTCCACAGCATCCTTTCCGCACGCCCACTGCTTGCCGAAGAACCAAAACGGCGGATCCGCGACGAATACGACGGAGTCGAATACTGTTCTCGCATGTTCCCCACCTGGCGAATCGCTGCTGCCAAAGCGTCATTTCAGCACTGGCCCCGGCGTGCCACCCTTGGGCTGGCGGGATGGATCGCGCTCCTCGGGTTTCCCGCAGCAGTCATCGGCGTCGCGGCTACAGCCAGATTTCGCTCCGCCGCAACCGAACTCATCGTTGGTGTCTGGCTGCTGCTCGTGGTGGCCACCGTACTCGTCGCGGTTTGGCTCTGGGTGTGGCGCGTCAGCGAACTCACCAGCAAGGAAAGCAGTGCACGCTATGACGTGCTGCGGGACATCGAAACCTCGCGGCTCACCCTGCGCCGACCGGCGCCGAAGGACGCAGTCCCGCTCGAGGCCACGATCGACGATGCGATGCTCGCCAGCAACGGTTGGACAGCACGAAATGGCCGGGCACTGATCAAGGCGGTCGGGCGCGGCCACCCGACTCCCGGGCTTCTGGTGATCGAGTCGCGATCGGACACAACCGTGATCGGTGGCGCGACTGTGCACCCCCGCGCCGACCAGACGTCGGTCGCGTCCATCGGTTGGTGGATTGGCCCCAGTCACCGGCGAGCCGGCTATGCGAGCGAAGCGGTGGCCGCCCTCGTCGACGCGATCCACGACACCGGATACACCAGTGTAGAGATCGGCACGAACGAGTCGAATCTCGCGGTGCAGCGCATCTGCGACAAGATCGGCGCAACAGAAAAGGACCGGCGACCGCATCCGTTGCCGGACGGATCGACCGTCCCTGGAATTTGGTATGAACATCACCGCGTAGTCACAGAACCAACGTGAATCAAGTGCTCTGTCCCAGATGTGAACGGGCCGCCGGTTTCGAGTCGTTGCCGCTCAGCGGACGGTTAGCCGATTGCCAGGACGCATGGGGATCGCGTCACGAGCTGAGCACCTGACCTGCTCCAGTCACCCTGCAATCGGCTATTACAGGGTAGTTGGACCGCTACGTTTCGAGCCGATCGTCAGAAGGAATGCCGACGAACGGCTAGGGCAGTCGGCGGAGGGTTGCTGCGATCACCGCACCGGCTGAGCATGCCACCTGCACCATTGGGTCATGCCGTGAAAATTCATATGCAGCAGCGACTTTCCGATGTCGGCCCGATCTTGTCGCATCCTCGTTCGAATCGGTGGACGTATCTGGTGCGCCCCGATCTGCCCGACGATGACAGCCTGTTCGCGGAGATGTTCCGATTGAACGTGTCCGTCGTCCGTGCGGGCGGCACCATTGCATTGCCGAGCCCGAGCGACAGATGCGCGGAGTTCCGACGCTGGATCGAACCACCACGGTGCACCTTCCGCCCCTCCGGGCGCAAAGTTGTCGACGCCATCCGCGCCTGTACCGGATCAGGTCGATCCCCGGCGGTATCGCATCCAATCATCGGGGCGCGCGTGGTCGGCGACACCGCCGATGGCCTGCCGGACGCACCGACAGGAGCGTGAACCGGATGTCCGAGATCGAGCCGGTTCAGCGCGAAATCGCCCCGTCTGTAAGGGCATTGCTCATCATGTTCAACGAGGACACTCCCCACAAACTCGCATTGGCCCCCATCGCGAGCGCACCCATCTACCAGGGCGCAGCCGGCTCGCTCATCCGGATCACGGACGGTTGGATATCCGACTCCGACGCCGATCTGGACCGAGCCGACGCAATCACGATCAATCCGACCAGTGTTCGTGACATCGAGGATGTATGAGTGGCCCCCAGTTTTCGCCGCCGGCACGCTGCGGTAGCGCAGCCCGTCGATCGGGACGGTCCGCCTGTATAGCCAGATAGGTTGCTGCGCTATCCAGTCCAGGTGCTCACCGAGCGTAGTGATAAGGCGGTCGATTGTGGGGTGTGCGACCACCATCTGACTACGTTCGACGGAACTCCCCGGGCCGAGGGCTCGATACGGGGAAGGGTATCTGGACGCGGCAGTGGGCGGTCGGAGAATTTCGCTGGGAACCCGGACAGCCGCCAACCCGACTACGTGAGTTCGGGCGCTGAACGGCGGCGTGGCTGGGAGGAGAACGGCGGTGCAGACACATCCGCAGGTCCGTGCGGACCGGGTGGCGACGGTGTCGGTGGCAGGGGTGTTGACCGCCGCCATGGGTTTTTCCATGCTGCAACTGTTCTTGGTGGGGGCGCTGGGGCCACGGATCGTGCCGGATCTCGGGTTGTCCGCGGCGATGTTGGGGTTCACGACGACGGTCGGGTTCGGGACTGCCGCGCTGCTGTCGCCGCTGGCCGGGCGGGCGGTGGATGTGCTCGGCCCGCGGCGGTGTCTGGTTGCCTTGTTGGGGCTGGTCGCGCTCGCATTGGGATTGATCGCTGCCGCGCCGGGGTATGCGGTGTTGCTGGTGGCGGTTGGATTGGGTGGGTTACCGCAGGCATTGGCGAATCCGGCGACCAACAAGGCGATTTTGGCGGTTGTTCCGGTTGCGCAGCGAGCGGGAGTGACGGGCACGAAGCAGTCCGGCGTGCAATTGGGCGCAATCGCTGCGGGGCTGCCGTTGACGGCGTTGGCCGCTGTCGCCGGTTGGCGGGTGTCGGTGTTGGTGGCGGCCGGTTCGGCGGTGCTGGTCACGTTATGGGTGTGGTGGACACTGCCGACCGATCCACCGCGGCGGAAACCGGAAATCGGCCCTGCCGCAGTGGGTTCGACGAGTAACGCATCGACCGGGCCGAGCGTGGTGCGTTGGCTGGCGGTGTACTCACTGTTCCTGGGTGCTGGCATGGCCTCGATCAATACCTATCTCGCGCTGTTCGGAGAGCGTCGGCTCGGGCTCAGCGCGGCCGCGGCGGGGACGCTCGTCGCAGTGCTCGGCGTGGCCGGGATCGCGGGACGGATCGGGTGGGCGCGGGTAGCGAGCAGGCCGCGCATGGCAGTGGTGTTGCCCGCGGGATTGGCGGTCGGGTCGGCGGGTGCCGCGGGGCTCATGGCCGCGGCACCGCTGGTGAACGGGTTGGTCTGGGTTGCGGTCGTCGCGGTGGGGACGTTCGGGATGGCGGGTAATGCGGTGTCGATGGTGCTGGTGATCCAGCGGGCGGCACCCGGTCGGGCCGGGCGGGACTCGGCATTGGTGTCGGCCGGGTTCTTTGCCGGGTTCGCCGTGGGGCCACCGCTTTTCGGGGCTGTGGTGCCCTCTATCGGTTACAGCAGCAGTTGGTTGCTGGTGGCCGCGGAGTTCGTGACCGCCGCGGGTGTCGCCGCGGTGTGGGCGTTGCGGGACCGGGCATGAGCGAACGAAACGCCGAGGTCACTGCGGAGCCGAACGATACCGAATCCACAGGCTTGGGCCTCGCGGACGATCCGGATCTTCGCCGCATCGGGGACTGGACAAGCGAGGCGCGGGAATGAGTGAGTGGCCGGAGGTGGCCTTGAATTCGATATTGGACCGTGCCGAGAAGACACGCGCTGTTGTGGGTGAGCGGTTCCCGTTGTGCGCCGAAACCAGCCGCGGTGTGGGCGTTGCGGGACCCGGCATGAGCGAGCGAAACGCCGAGGTCACTGCGGAGCCGAACGGTTCCGAATCCACAGGTTCGAGCCTCGGGGACGATCTGGAGTTTCTCCGCATCGAGGACTACCCAGGTGAGGTGCAGGAGTGAGCGAGTGGGCCGAGGTGGCGTTGAATTCGGTATTGGACCGTGCCGAAAAGACGCACGCTGTTGTGAGTGAGCGGTTCCCGTTGTATGCCGAGCGCAGCAGCGGTGAGTGGGTGACGACCTCGCGCGGTTCTTGGACAGGCGGTTTCTGGGCCGGTCTACTGTGGCTGCGGGCTCTGCACAGCGGATCGGCCCACGACCGTTCGGCCGCCGCGCAGGTGACCGCTCGTCTGGCGGACTGGGTCGGCGCGGATACCGCGACCCGCGGATTGATCTTCTGGTACGGAACAGCTTTGGCGAGCAACGTCATAGGCGACGACACAGCTGCTGAGCTGGGCGCACGAGCCGCGCAGACCTGTCTGAACGACTTCGATCACGAACTCGGCGTGCTGCCATGGGGTTCGGCCTTCGGCGGCCCGCGATTGCTGGCCCGCGTCGATGGCGTGGCGGGCATTGTGCCGCTGCTGGCCACCGCATCAGGTACGGCCAAAGCACAACTGGACACCCACCTCACCCCACGGCGCACCGAACCGGCGTCCACCCCGGCACGGGACCGGACCGACGGCGATCGCGCCGCGTGCCCGAAGCCGCTACTGGCCACCGCATCGGGTACCGCCGCGGCCAAAGCACATCTGGATACCCACCTCATCCGATGGCGCACCGAACCGGTGTTCACCCCGGCCTGGGCGTGGACCGACGGCGATTGGCTCGCGTGCCCGCAGCCGAGGACGGGCTGGAGCCGAGGACGGGCCTGGCTGCTGCTGGCGCTGGCGGATGCGAGCCGGCATATCGATATCGGCTACCTGGACACCGCCGCGGAGTTGATCGATGACACCGCACCGCTGGTTCCGGCCGCCGAGATGACACCGGGCGCGCCACCCGACACCTCCGCAGCCGCCATGGAAGCCACCGCACTGCTCAAACTTGCTGCCGCACATCATGTTCCGGAGCGGGCGAAGCGCCTGGAAGACAGGGCGATCGAGATACTCGAACGGCTGACAACCCGGCATCTGAACCACTCCGGCATGCTGCTGGACGGCTGCTACGACCTGGATCGCAACCTGGCCACGGCGCACGAACTCATCTGGGGCGACTACTTTTTCGCACTCGCCCTCGCCATCCACACCGGAGTGGTCGCACCGTTCGACACTTGAACCCTGGTCAGCGCAGCACCCGCCGCGCCACCGCCTCGATATGCAGCTCATCGGGACCATCGAGGATGCGTGCCATCCGGCCGGTGCGCAGCAACCGAGGTAGCGCGGTATCCGGCCCCAGCCCGGCCGCGCCGTGCACCTGGATCGCGGAGTCGGCAACCTGCTGCAGCGTTCGGGCGGCCGCGACCTTGGCCAGACCGGCCTCCACCCGAGCATCGTGACCAGCGCTGATCAGTGCCGCCGCTTTGTGTACCAGCGGCCGGGTGCCGCGGATGGCGAGCAAGGACTCGAAGACATGTTGTTGCACCAGTTGCCGTTCGGCCAATGGCCCGCGCGACTGGGTGCGGCCGCGGGCCCGATCACACATCAGCGCATACGCGCGCTCCGCCTGTCCGAGCCAGCGCAGACACCGCAGCGTTCGGCCGAGTTGCAGCCGTTCCCCCGCAATGGCCAGTGCCCGCCCGAGGTCGCCGATCACGTGGTCACCGGGTACCCGGACCCGGTCCAGTTCGATCTCCCATTGCCCGCCGACGCCCAATACCGGTACCTCGCGCACGATTCGGAAGCCGGGCGTATCGGTCGGCACCAGCAGTAGGGTGAGCCCATCGCGACTGGGTGCCTCGCCGTCGGTGCGGGCGAGCACGGTGATCACGTCGGCATCGGCGCCGCCGCTGACGAACCACTTTCGACCGGTCAGCGTCCACGAGCCATCCGGTTCGGCGGTCGCGCGGGTAGCCGTCATGGCCGGATCGGTGCCGGGAGTGTCGGGTTCGGTCATCGCGTAGGCGGCGCGCAGCTCACCGGAGACCAGACGCTTCAGGTAGCCCTCGCGCACCCGGTGGCTGCCATGTCGTTGCAGCATCGACACATCCAGCAGCGATGACGAGCCGAGGATCGCGGGCCCGTGATCGCTGGCGCCCTCCGCTTCGGCCAGGCATATGTAGTCGGCGAACGAAAGTCCTTGTCCGCCCCATTCGACCGGTAACGGCAACGCCCACAATCCCGCCGTCCGCGCCGCCGCCCGCAGCTCCGCGGATATGACGGCGGCCCTCGGCCCGCCCGCGTCGAGCACATCTTCCTGGGGCACCACTGATTCCGCGACGAAAGCTGCCACGCGCGCCCGCAATTCCGCGATATCCACCTCCGGCCCGAGCGGCCTCGATGCGGTAGTGGCCGGAACCGCACTGTGAGATGTGAACGGCGTCATGACTTCTCCTCCACGCTGACCGGGAACCCGAGTGCCCGACGGTCCGACTGCTGTTGTCCGAGGGATTGGTCGGCGGGCAACCGCGCCGAGTTCCCACGGGCAGCACGACCGTTCAACAGGGAGAGCCATGACACCCGGCACCATGCGGACACCCGGCACCGACCAGCTAACGGCACCCCTGCGGGGCATGCGATTTCACACGGCGAGCCCACCCGGCCCGATCACCACGGCAACCGAACACCTGCGCTTGCTCGGCGCCGAACCGATCGACGGCGATGCCGACGCACTGACCCTGACCGGCCCGGACGGCAGTGCGGTACATGCCGCGGTGGCCTGGGGCGGATCCGGCAGTCAGGTGCACGATGAGGCGACCGCGCAGGCCGCGGCGGGACTGATGCTGGTGCACGGCCGACGCGACGGCACACCGCGCGGTCTGGCGGTGGACTACGCCTCGACGGCCGCCGGAATCCTCACGGTGCAGGGACTTCTCGCCACCCTGATCGGTCGCGCCCGCGGCGGCACGCTGACCGGAGTGGATGTCGCGGTCGACAAGACGGCCCTGTTGACCGTCTCCCAGTATCTGGCGGCAGCGTGCGCCGACGATGACGAAGCGACCTCGCTGGCACCGGGCGGGCCGCCGTTCACTACTGCCGACGGCGTCCAATTCGAGGTAGAAGCCCTGGACGTCGGTGTGTGGGCCGATTTCTGGCGGGCGTTGGACGCACCGCAGGACGCATTGCGAAAGGGCTGGCGGCCCTTCCAATTCCGCTACGCAACCGCCTGCGCACCGATTCCCCGGGCACTGCACGACACCACCGCGCTGCGGAGCTGGGCGCAGGTGCGGGCCGCCGCCGAGGAGTCCGGCGCGGACGTGTGCCGACTGCGCACACTCATCGAGCGCGGCCAGGAGATGCGCGCCAATGGCGAGGACACCGTGCCATGGCAGTTCCGTCTGGGCAACGAAAGGCACACTGCCGCTCCGGTTTCGGTACCGGCGACCGATCGCCCGCTCGCGGGTTTCACCGTGCTGGAGGCCGGACGTCGGGTACAGGCCCCGCTGGCCGCGCATCTGCTCGGGCTGCTCGGCGCGGACGTGGTGCGCATCGAGCCGCCGGGCGGCGACCCGCTGCGCGGTATGCCGCCCACCTGCTCGGATATCTCCGCGCGCTGGTTGGCGCTGAATCGGGGCAAGGACGCGGTCGAGATCGACATCAAATCCGCGGAGGATCGGAAGCGGTTGTGCGAGTTGGCTGCCGGAGCGGATGTGTTCTTGCACAACTGGGCGCCCGGCAAGGCCGAGCAGCTCGGATTGGGCGCTGATGACCTGTGGGCGGCCAACCCCGGCCTGATCTACGCCTACACCAGCGGCTGGGCCGGACGGCTCGCCGACGCCCCGATGGGCACCGACTTCATGGTGCAGGCCCGTACCGGGGTCGGCGAGGCCGCACGGCCCGCGGATGAAGCACCGATACCGTCGCTGATGACGCTGCTCGATGTGCTCGGCGGCATGTTGGGCACCGAGGCGATCCTGGCGGGTCTACTCGCCCGCGAGCAGACCGCTCGCGGTGTTCGAGTCGAATCCTCGCTGCTCGCGGCCGCGAATCTGCTCACCGCGCCCGCACTGCGCCGGGCCGCCGACGGACTGGACCCGCGCCGACCGGCCGGATTCCGCCGACCACTGGCCACCGCTGACGGGTGGGTCATCCCCACCGACGAGCACGCCGCGGCGGCCGTCGAACACACCGATCGAATCGGCGGTCTGCCCACCGCACAAGCCGTCGCCGCCTTGCGCGACAGCGGAATCGAAGCCACCGCGGTAACCACAGATTTGGCCGATCTGCCCGGCGACCCGCGCTGCGCCGACGCATTGACCACCGACTCACTCGGCGCTGTCGCTGTTTCGTCTCCATGGAGTTTCCGATGAGCCTTGTGCTACACGATCTGGTCCCGCATCGGCTACGCCGTTCGTGGGCCGCCGACGGCGCCTGTCCCGACCTCGACCTGTATTCGCTGTTTCGTGCGCAGCGCTGCCTCGACCCACATCGCACCGCGCTGCTCGATGCCAAGGGCAAGGTCTGCTATACCCAACTGGACCGGCTGGTCCGTCGCCTGGCGGCGGGTCTGGCAGCCGCGGGCGTCGGCCCCGGAGACGTTGTCGGCGTACAGCTTCCGACCTCCCGCGAAGCGGTCATCACCGACCTGGCTCTGGCCGCGCTCGGCGCGGTGGCGCTGCCGTTTCCGGCGGGCCGCGGCATGCGGGAGGCCGAATCGCTGCTGCGCCGCGCCGAGGCCGTTGCCGTACTGGCTGCCACCGATTTCCGCGGCCACGCCCACGCGGCGGATCTTGCCGAACTGCTCGGCGAATTACCGGACCTGCGTTTCGTCGCCGCCGTCGGCAAGGAGCCCGTCCCGGACCGATGTATCTCCTTCGCCGAACTGCTGCGCGCGGACGGCGAGTTGTTCGTCCCGGCTCGGCCCGATCCCGATGCCGCCGCCCGGATCCTGGTCTCCTCCGGTTCGGAGTCGGAGCCGAAAATGATTGCCTACTCACACAATGCGCTCGCCGGCGGCCGCGGCAACTTCATGGCCGCGCTGCTCGAGGGCGAACCGCCGCGCTGCCTGTTCCTGGTCCCCCTCGCCTCGGCCTTCGGCAGCAGCGGCACCGCCGTCACCCTCGCCCGACACGGCGGCACCCTCATCCTGCTCGACCATTTCACCCCCGAGGCGGCACTGGCCGCGATCGAAAAACACCGGCCGACCCACGTTCTCGGCGTCCCGACGATGGTTCGAATGATGCTCGAACACAACGCATCCGGCACCGATACCGGCTCGCTCCAGGCACTCGTGCTCGGCGGTGCACCGCTGGATCGAGCCACCGTCGACGAAGCCGAAAACGCCTTCGGCTGCTCGGTCATCAACCTCTACGGCTCCGCCGACGGCGTGAACTGCCACACCGATATCGGCGAAACCGATACGGCCACTGCCGGTCCCGGCATTATCGTCGGCCGCCCGAATCCGCGTGTCGCCGAAATACGCATCACGAATATCGATACCGGCGAAACCGCCCCCGCGGGTGCGACCGGCGAAATCGTGGCCCGCGGCCCGATGACCCCGCTGTGTTACGTCGGCGATCCCGCACTCGACGCCCGCTACCGCACCGACGACGGCTGGGTCCGCACCGGAGATCTCGGTGTCCTCGATGCCGACGGACGCCTGCACGTGGTCGGCAGGCTCAAGGAGATCGTGATCCGCGGCGGTGCGAATATCAGCCCGGCCGAGGTGGAGCAGCTGCTCGCCGGTCACCCCGACATCCGTGACGTCGCGTGCGTCGGTGTGCCGCATCCGAGATTGGGTGAACGGCTCGCCGCGTGCGTCGTGCCACGGCCCGGTCGCACACCTGACCTGGACGGATTGTGCGCCCACCTGAGCGCTCGCGGTTTGGAGCGCGGGAAGCACCCCGAATCGCTACTACTACTCGATGCGCTACCCCTGACTCCGGCGGGTAAACCGGACCGGGCGGCCATGCGGGCGGCCATGAGCTGAAATCGGCTGTGGGGCAGGCACTTCACGTGCCTGCCCCACAGTTCTCAGGAACCGGACATGACCTTCTTCAATGCGGCGGCCGCATCGCGGTAGACGGTCAGCAGTTCCTGGTCCTGGCCCGGATAGTTGACGATCGACACCTGCTTGGCGCCACTGTCGGGCAGCACGGTTCCACTGGACATGTGCGCGTTATCGAGCACGAACGCGGGCTTCTTCGCCGCGAGCGCGGACAGCTGTCCCGGTGTGACTGCCTCGGGCCCATAGGTGCCCACGATATCGGCGCCTGCCAACTGTGCTGCCCAGGTCGAAAAGACCTGCGCCACTACGGTCGGCTGCTTGCCGCCCGGCCATGCGGCCCGAATGTCCTTGCCCAGCCTGTCGTATTCGGCGGTGAACGTCGCCGTCCAGGCATCGGCGACCGCCGCGGTGCCGAACTGGGCACCAAGGGATTTGACCTGCGCGGTCGCCTTTTCGGCGGAGTTGTCGAGGTTCACCTCGATCAGCTTCGCCTTGGCACCGGCGGCCTCCTTGATCTTCGCCGCGAACGGTTCGAACGGCGCGTACAGCACGAAGTCCGCCTCGGCGACCGCGGTCAGATCCGACGGCTTGGGGTCGTAATCGGGTGCGTGGTGCACCGACGCGGGCACGATCACCGTGACATCCTCCGCGCCTGCGGCTTTCGCGAACGCGGCTTCCCAGGTGGTGGTCGCGACGATCTTGGGGTGCTGGTGTCCGTCGTGATGGTCGTGATCGCCATCGGTGCTGGAGCAGCCGCCGAGCAGCACACCGGCTGCCACCGCGAGGGCCAGCCCCGCGGTCAGTGCATGGAAACGCGCCATGAGTTGTATCTCCGTTCGGGGATCAGGTGGGCCGCGAGGGCGACTGCCCCCGCGGTGAGGACCAGGACCGGCCCGGGAGGCAGGTCGAAGGCGAGGGCGAGGAGGAAGCCGACGAGGTTGACCGTGACGCCGATACCGATGGCCCAGCAGATGATCGATATGAGCGAATGGCCGAGCCGCCGCGCGGCCAGCGCGGGCAGCAGCGTGAGCGCATCGACCAGCAGTGCACCGGTGAGCCGAATCGCCCCGGCCACCGCCACCGCGACCAATACCAGCAGCACCAGCGTCAGCCACCGCACCGGCACCCCCGATATCAGCGCCAACTCCCGATCGTGCAGCAGCAGGGCCAGGTCGCGCCGCCGCCACCAGAACAGCGCGGGCACCGCAATCGCCAGTGCCGCAAGCACTATCACGTCCTGGGTGCGCACCGACAGGATCGAGCCCCACAGCAGCGAGAACGCCGATGACGCGTTCACCCCCGCCAGTGCGAGCACCAGCAATGCCGCCGCGATGGCCAGGCTCATCAGCAGACCCATTGCCCCGGACAGGCTTTCCGGTGTGCGGGCCAGCGGCGAGATCCCGGCTCCGGCGACCGCGCAGGCCACCAGCCCGCACAGCGCCGGATCGAGTCCGGTCAGCATCCCGACGGCAGCGCCGAGCAATGCGACGTGCATCATCGCGAACCGCACCGGAATGATGTCGAGCCCGACGATCACCACCCCGACGATCGGCAACCCGATCGACCCGAGCAGCAACGCCAGTCCGGCCCGCCGCACCGGGACCAGCCCGAGCAGATCGGCCACCGCCGCGGGACCGTTCACGATGGCTCCCCCATCTTGTGAACTTGCGCCGGGATGCGCACCGCAGCAACGAATCTCATTCGACCTCCCGCAACCGGCCCGCCGCCATCTCCAGCACCCGGTCACAGCGCCGCGCCAGCGCCCGATCGTGGGTGACCACAACGAGCGTGACCGGCAGTCCGGCCAATACCTCGGCCGCCTCGTCCTGTCCCGCGAAATCGAGTGCCGCCGTTGGCTCATCGGCCAACACCACACCCGCGCCCGCCGCCACACAGCCCACCGCCCGCGACAGGTGGATGCGCTGCAACTGCCCACCCGACAGCGTGTCGAGCGGCCGGTCGACCAGCGCGCCGACGCCGAGCCGGGTCGCCATCGCCGCGGCCGCCGCCCGGTCCCCGCTGCTGGCCAGCAGTTCACCGGCGAGCAACGGAAACCGCCCAGCCGCCGGACGTTGCGGAATCCATGCGCAGACCCGGCGACGCCACGCCTGCTCGGCAGTGCCGCCGCCGGTACGCCCGCCGACGGTGATCTCGCCGCGGACCGCGCGGTGCAGACCGAGCACCGCACGCAGCAACGTCGTCTTGCCGGAACCGTTGGTGCCGGTCAGCGCGACTCGCTGTCCGCCGCGGACGTCGAGATCGACATCGCTGACGACCTCGATGCGACCGTGCCGGCACGACACCCCCGCCAACCGCAGCTCCAGTCCGCCCATCACACCACCTCCGCCATACCCGGCCCGATCCCGGTGATCGGGCGGCGCGCACCGAGCGGTAGTCGCACGGGTGCACCGATCGTTTCCCCGGGCGCGGGCGTCTCCGCCGCCTGCAACAGCGCGACCAAGGTTTCGCGAGCCCGCGCGACCCGCGAGCGGATGGTGCCCGTCGGGCAGCCCACGGTCTGTGCTGCCTCGGCATAGGACAGGCCCAGTACCTGGGTCAGGACGAAGGCCTCCAGCCGTTCCGCGGGCAGGCCGCGCAGCAGATCGGCAATCGCCATTTCCTCTGGAAAATCCGGTCTTTCGTGCTCGCGGCGATGGTCCAGGTCCTGCTGCCATTCGGCCAGCTGTGCGCTCTTCGGCCGGGCCGCGGCACTGCGGAACCGATCGACGACCACCCGCCGCGCAATCGACAACAGCCAGGTCCGGGCGGTGGACCGACCCGCGAACCGCGGCAGGCTGCGCATGGCGCGCAGGAAGGTCTCCTGCGTGAGATCGTCGGCGGACTGCACATCGGTCAGATGGGCGATGAAACGCCACACATCACGTTGCGTCGATCGGATGAACTCGGCCAGCGCCGCTCGATCTCCCGTGCCGGCCGCCAGCGCGAGCGCGGTCAGTTCTTCGTCGGACATGGACGGTTTCCAGACCGGCACGACTCACCCGGGTGCGCCGCGGGAAATGTCAGGGGGGACAACGAAATACCACTGCCGAGCGGCAGCGTTCTCAATAGTGAATGCATTTGTCGAACAATCTCGGTTCAGCGACGCCACAGCAATGCGGCGTTGAAAAGACCGGTCGCACACGGCTTATCGCCGCGCACCGACGAGTGCGCGCACCACCTTCGGCGACCGCTGGGCGGAAAGCTCGCCGCACCTACCGTCCAGGACGGACGCACAAGCTACGACGGCGACGTCCGCCACTCGTGCGCGCCGCACCGATAACGTGCCGACCGGAATCGTCGGCCACCGGTCCCGCGCCACTGCGCCGGAACCATTCCGGCTGCCCGTGACGGACTCTCAGACCACAATCACGCCGACCGGCGGTCCCCGCCGAGCCACCACATGACGCAGCACGGCACCGCGCAGAGGCACGGCCGCGCGCTCGGAAACGACCGGAACACCGACCCCGGCTTCGTCCACCGTCGAGTGGATCAACACCAACAGCAGCGGTGCCAGAATCCGCGAATACAGCGCGTGCAGCAGCGCGAACAAGGCCCGCTCGCCGCACCAGAGCCACACCGCACAAACCACAGCGGCCACCGCATGCCCGGCGATCATCGCCAGCGAACCTGCCTGCGCGAGGGAACCTGGCAGAGCCGAAACGTGCGATGCGCCATGACCGCCCGATACAACCGAGACACCGAACCACAGGTGCAGTGCCGCCTGCATCACCAGCAGGCCACCGCCGATCGCAATGATTCCCCGCTGCCGATCGGCCAGCGCCCACGCCACCGAACCCGTCGCGGCAAACGCCACGAGCAGCGTCGACAGTGACAGCGCATGCCCGGATGCCTCGGCGTGGCCGACAGCGGACAACAACACTCCGATCGCCGCGAATATCGCCGCACGGATTGCCCGCAGGTGCGGCGATATGGGCAAGCGGTTCATAACAATGCCTATCCTCCCATCCGGCACGCGCGTGCGAGTCGGAAGGGTTTGATCAGCCGCGCTCGGTCATCTCTCGAGCCATGCCCGGCGCGACCGAGCGTTTCGATCATTGCCTGCGCCGCATCACCGCGCCGCCACCGATCAGCAGACCGAGCGCGCCGAGCACGATACCGATGACGCCGAGCCAGCGTGCGGTGTCATCGCTGGCGGACCCACTGCTGGTCGACATCGCCGGAATGTCGCCGTGGTTCTCGGCCCCACCCGCTTGTTTGGCCGCCAAAGCCAAAGTCGGAGCGGGGTATTCGGGCTCACCCTTACCGGTTTCGGGCTCATCCCACTTGACGATCTCGCCGTCGGCGTAGGTCTGCACCGCTGGCATGGTGATTTTGTCCATATCGGGCAGCCCATTGGCGAGCACCATGAACTGCCCGAACTGTCCCGGCCCGATCCCACCACCGGAGTCGGCGGTCCAGGTGACGGCGGTGACACTGCCGTCCTTGTGTGTCACCACTTTCCAGCCGGGCACCGCCTCGGTATCGACAGCGGTCACCCCGGGAATCCGCACCGCCAACTCGACGGTCGGGCTATTGGTCAGCGATTCGTTCGGCACCCGGAACACCAGCACTGCCGAACCACCACGCGTCGCACCCGGCGCCGACACCGTGACATGAGCCGATGCGGGAGCCGCGGCGATCACCACGGCGGCCGCTGCGGCGACGACGGTCGAACCCGCACGTCCCAACCAAGATTTGTTCATCGTCGAGATCACTCCTTCGGCTAAAGGAATCGAACGCAACTGATGCTCAGCAGTGACGATAGCCGCGCGATACCCCCGTACCAGGGAAATCGGCTTATCCGCCGACCCAACCGGTAGGTATCCCTCAGCCGATACTGAACGGCTCGCCCCACACGGTGACCCAGGTGACGACATTGGCGGTCTCCACCTCGACGCCCACAAAGGAGCGGGCCTGGGCATACCCGGCACATCCATTGAGGTCGATGGTTTCATCGGCCCAGGACACACCACCGCTGGGGCCCTTGAACTCGTGCCGGATCCGGTGCACCTCCTGGCCGAAATCATCCGCCTGCTCGAGGTCGAGCAGAAAGAACGACTTCGCCTGGCCGGGACCCAATGTCAGATTGCCGCCGCTATTGGCGCCTGCACCCGGCTTGACGTGCTGCCCGTCACTCCAGTCGAGGGTGCCCGTCACTCCGCCATTGGCACCGCCACCGGCGATATTGACCTGGCAGCCGACAACGTAACCGGGGGCGATGCGACCACCCCGGACACCGGGCCCGGACAACTCGACCGACGCCGTCCCCGACACCCAGGCATTGCGGTGCAGCGGCGTCGCCCCCATCGACGGGTTGATATTCGCCGACTCACCGGACAGCGTGATATCGACGACGGTGCCATCCGACAGCGTCTTGGTCAGATGCGCACCGGGCAGCGGCACGAAGGTATCGGCATTCGCCGCGCCCGTAGCGCAGCATCCCAGACCGGCGACGGTTGCGATCCCCAGACCGGCGAGCCGGGCAATGAGCTTGCGGTTGATCATCTTTGACTTCCTCGAAGAGTGAATTCGCCTGAGCGAGAAGAGATTCGACAAATCCGGGATCAGCCGATGCTGAACGGAGCCCCATAGAGGGTGGTCTTCGAGTAGTGGTCGCCGATGATTTCCACAACCGTGTACGCCCGCGCCTGCGCATAGCCCGCACAGCCCTGGATCTCTATTTCGGCGTCCTGATACTCCACCGAGTACGTGCCGGCTTTGGGAATGTCCTTGTAGTCGATCTGAACGAACTTCACCTCACCGGGCCCGAGATTCACCCCCACCGAACCGCCGAGTGATCCCCCACTCAGGTTGATTCCGCCGGACACTCCCGCCGAGATCGCATTGTCGGCAATGCTGACCTGGCACCCGACGAGGTAGCCGGTGCTCAGCTGCGAAATACCGTGTGTCGACGAATTATTGGTGCCCGCAGCGCCCGAAGGGCCGTTATTGGGACCGACCACACCCTCCGGCGTGACAGCGACCTCGGCGATCGCATTACCCGACACCCACACCGTGCGCCCGGCACCATTGGCCGCCAACGAGGGCGACACGATCGCATGCTCGCCATTGCGGATGATGTTCACGCCCGGACCGGCCTTCTGCCCGTCCGGCAATGCGACGAACGCATCGGCATTCGCGGCGCCCGTCGACAGCAAACCAACGGCCACAACCGCGCCCGCCCCGGCAATCCCCAGACCCCGGCGCACGCCGAAGCCACAGACATCTCTCACTACTAACCCCTCAACAGGTGCGCACTTGACGATTCAGCGTTCGCGACACCCTCCGATCCCGGGCGTCGGCGCTGACCGATCGGTAGTCGCGCCCGAACGCCGAGAGTTCCCGCCCGGCGCAAATCTGTGGCACGGGTCACGACCCGGGTACGGACGACCACCAACGCGGGTCCAACACGCCTGGCCGCGATGCGTATCCGGCGCAGTCCCGGTGACCGAACAGCCGCTCCCGTCCCGTTCCGGGCGAATCGGGAGCAGCGTGGTAGCCGGGGATGTGCTGAAGTTGTGAGGTGAGGCCGGTATCGTCCGGCACGATGCGCGGGCAGCTGGCTCAACGATCCGCGCGGAGGAGGATCACCGTGACCGACCGACCGCATACGGCAGCGACAGCAGAGACGCCAGGAACACCGTCGAGTGCGCACAGTACGGCCGGGCTCGCGGTGGTGGTCGCTGCGCTGGGTGTGGTGTTCGGTGATATCGGCACCAGCCCGATCTACACCCTGCAGACGGTGTTCAACCCGAGCGACCCGCATCCCGTTCCGGTCAGCCGGGACAACATATTCGGTGTGGTGTCGCTGGTGTTCTGGTCGGTAATGATCATTGTCACCGTCACCTATGTGCTGCTGGCGATGCGCGCCGATAACGATGGCGAGGGCGGCATCATGGCGCTGATCACGCTGCTGCGGCGCTGGACCGCGCCGGGCGGCCGCCGCACCGCCATGGCACTGTCCGCGCTGGGCATCTTCGGCGCGTCATTGTTCTTCGGCGACAGCATGATCACCCCGGCGATCTCGGTGCTGTCGGCGGTCGAGGGACTCAAGGTCGTAGAACCCTCGCTGGAAGAGCTGATCGTGCCGATCACCGCGGTGATCATCGTGGCGTTGTTCCTGGTCCAGAAGCGCGGAACCGCGGCGGTCGGCCGGGTTTTCGGGCCCGTGATGATCGTCTGGTTCATCACGATCGGTGCGTGCGGTGTCGCGGGCATCGGCAAACATCCGGAGATCCTGAAGGCACTGTCACCGACGTATGCGCTGAGCTTTCTGTTCGGCCATTTCGACATCGCCTTCTTCGCGCTGGCCGCGATCGTGCTCGCGGTCACCGGCGCCGAGGCGCTGTACGCCGATATGGGGCACTTCGGCCGCCGAGCGATCACCCGCGCCTGGCTCGTCCTGGTATTCCCCGCGTGCGTACTCAGCTATATGGGCCAGGGTGCGCTGATCCTCGACGATCCCGCCAATCTCAGCGCCCCGTTCTTCCTGCTCGTGCCCGGATGGGGGCGACTACCGATGGTGCTGCTGGCCACCGCGGCCACGGTCATCGCCTCCCAGGCGGTGATCACCGGCGCGTACTCGGTCGCCGCGCAGGCCGCTCAGCTCGGCTATCTGCCCAGGCTGCGCATCGCGCACACCTCGGAGTCCACCATCGGCCAGATCTACGTGCCATGGATCAACTGGCTGCTGATGGTTTCGGTGCTGACCTTGGTCTTCGCCTTCCGTTCCTCGGCGGCGCTGGCCTACGCATTCGGTATGGCGGTCACCGGCACCATCACCATCACCACGCTGCTGTTCTTCTATGTCGCCCGCGCGAAATGGCAGACACCGCTGTGGTTGATCGCGCTGGGCGCGATCCCATTGCTGGCGGTCGACCTGCTGTTCGTCACGGCCAATATCACCAAATTCGTGCACGGGGCTTGGCTGCCGCTGCTGATCGGCATCACCGCATTCACCATCATGACCACCTGGCAACGCGGCCGCGAAATCGTCACCGCCGAGCGCGAACGGCGCGAGGGATCGCTCGGCGAGTTCGTTGACGAACTGCAGAGCGGAACCGCCTCGGCGATCACCGTCCCCGGCACCGCCATCTTCCTCAACCGCGGCAAACAAACCGCGCCGCTGGCCATGCGGGCCAATGTCGAGCACAACCACGTCCGGCACCAGCAGATCGTGATCATCTCCATCAAGACCGAGCCGGTGCCGCGCGTTCCGGTGGACCAGCGCGTCGCCATCGACCACCTCGGCTACCGCGAGGACGGCATCATCTTCGTCACCGCCCGCTACGGCTATATGGAAACCCCCGACGTGCCCGCCGCACTGGCCCTACTCGACCCGGCGGAAACCGAAGGCCTACTGCAACTCGACGACGCCTCGTACTTCCTCTCGACCATCGAACTGCGCCGCGGCGACGCCCCGACCATGGCGGACTGGCGCAAGCGACTGTTCATCGCCACCAGCCACATCACCGCCGACGCCGCCGAATACTTCGGCCTCCCCCGCGACCGCACGGTCATCATGGGCTCACAGATCGAGGTGTAGCCGGTGCCGCGGCTCAGCCGCACAATCGACCACACGGTCGCACCGAGCAGCAGGGCGTTGCGCAGTGCCAGAACCAGCACGCCGGACCAGCTTCCGGTGGCCACCCGGTCGTAGACGAACGGGAACTCGACCTGGCTCACCAGCGCGGTAACCAGCACCAGGACCACGACGGGCCGCTGTGTGGTGCGCGAGTCGAGCGCGCACACCGCGGCCACCGCCACCGCCCACACCAGGTACTGCGGGCTGAGTACCCGGCTGGTCGCCAAGGCGAGCAGCACCGCGGCCAAGGCCAGATCCGCTGCCGGAGGCCGCATGCGCCACCAGGCGACCAGCAGTACCGCGCCGCCGATGATCGTGGCCGCCACGCAGCCCAGGGCCACGGCGGACACCCCCGGCCCCGACAGTTCCTCGGCCCCGTAGCGATGCACGATGCGCCAGCCGCCGGTCACCAGCCGAGCGATCAACAGCGGTGTGGCAGCGACAGATTCGATCTGCAACCCACGCTTCGACTGAAACTGCAGGAACGACCACGCGCCCGGACCCAACACCGTCAGCCCGGCGCTCGCCAGCACACCGACACCGGCCGCCACCGCACTCATCCGCCACAGCGCCCGCCAGCGCAACCCCAGCACGACCACCAGCGGCCACACTTTCAGCAGCACGCCAGCGGCGGCGGCCGCACCCGCCGCCGCCGGTCGGCGCGTCGCCCACAGCAGTGCGACGACCGCGGCCGCCGCCACGATCAGATCGAATCGGCCGTAACAGACCCGGCCCAGCAATGCCACCCCGAGCGTCCAGACCCATGGCCCGGTCGCCCGGCCCGCGCGCGGCGCGGCCCGGATCAACAAGGCCAGTACGCCCGCGTCCGCCGCGGCGACCAGCGCGAAGAACCACCAGTTGTAGCCGTGCCCGCCACCGAGCAGCCAGGGCAGCACCAACAGCGCGCCCGCACCGGGCGGATACTGCCACCGCTCATCGTGCAGCGGAAAACTATTCTGGGACACAATGAGTTCGGCCCATTCGCGGTACAGCGTCAAGTCCGCGGCCGCGGCATCCCAAATACTGGGCGGCAGCGCCGTCACCCCGGTGAACACCACCATCAGCAGCCGAGTGACACCCCACACCAACCACAACCTCGATACCGACGACAGCCCACGCACAACGCCGCAGCCTAACCATCGGGACCCTGATCAGCACGAGATGCAGGTGGGGGGCACCGCCGTCGAAGGGCATCCGGGATCAGGGCGTTGTCGGCTCCGACGAATCCGACGGCCCGGCCGAATCATCTTCGCCCAGGCCGAATCTCAATCGGCGATGCGCGTCGCGCAGCTGGTGCTCCGCCTTGATCGACATCGGATGATCGGGGCCGAGGGCACGCAGGCAACTGGCGTGGGTTGCCATGTACCAGTAGAGCGCTTCGTCGTGCTGCCCCGACGCCCAGCATGCATCGGCGAGTACCAACTGCGCCCCGAGCGTGCGCGCATCCTCCGCACCGAACGCGTCGATACATTGCCCCAGCTCCCACCGACGCTGGGTAATGTCCGGATGCGCCACCGGCGCGCGCTCCTGCGCCGCGGTTCGCACTCCCAGCCGGTGACCGAACCGCCACGCGATGACGCCGCCGACCCCGGCGACCGCATAGGCACGCCAGTAGCCGTTGTCGGAAAACCACGATCCGACCGCGAAGATCGTGCAGTACGCGGCCACCCCCGCCCCAATCCTGCTGCCCCAGAACCAGAACGCCGACCTGCGCATTGATCTCCTTTCGACAGATAGTCGGTGCGTACTACGCAGCTGTTCGTAGCCGAATGCGCGCACGATTGGTGCGCCCACCCCGAGGTGGCCACTGCGGAATCCGCCGCATCGGCGATAACTCTGGACTAATAGGTCATTACCCGATCTGTCGTTGATCGGGCAGGTGGGCGCATTGCAGGGTGGAACTGCCGAGACCGGCACTGTTGCACACCTTGACACGGGAGAGATCGTTGTCCGTTCCAGACCACCCGAAAACCACTGCGGCCCTTAGCGGTTCGCGCACCGTCACCGATCGGCTCGGCACCGCCGGGGCCCTGGTCGGTACGGCGTTCATCATGGCTGTCGGGGGCGGCTACCTGGTCGCTCCGGATTCGATGGCACCGAACTTCGGCCTGCCCGACTGGCCGCGCGGCGAGGCCACCGGATTCATGAATGTCAAGGGTGTCCGCGACGTCGTCACCGGGCTGATCCTGCTCGCGCTGCTCGCGGCGCGGCAGCGGCGCGCGGTCGGCATCGCCATGGTGACCATCGCATTGATCCCCACTGGCGACATGCTGACCATCCTGGTCCGCCGCGGCTCCACCGCCACCGCGATCGGCGTCCACGGCCTCACCGCGGCCTTCGTCGGTGCCGCCGGAGCACTGCTGCTGCGGGGCGAGAAGCGATGACGGGCACCGCGATGAACACGACGGCGATGAAGACGATCCTCAATACCGCCCACATCTACATGATCGTCGGGGTGGTCTCCGGCCTGTACTACCGCGAACTCACCAAGATCGAGGATTTCACCGGGCAGACCCAGCTCGGCGTGGTGCACACCCATCTGCTGGCGCTGGGGATGCTGTTCTTCCTCATCGTCCTGGCGCTGGAGAAGCTGTTCATCCTCAGCGCGCACCGGCTGTTCGGCTGGTTTTTCACCGTCTACAACATCGGTCTGGTCATTACCGTCGCCGCGATGACCGTGCACGGCACCCTGACCGTCCTCGGTCGATCGAACTCCGAAGTGATCGCGCTGCTCGCCGGGGCCGGTCACATCCTGCTGACGGCCGGGCTGATCCTTTTGTTCATCCTGCTCGGCAAACGCCTTGCCAGCCAGCCCGATTCGGCGCGCGAACCCGCTCCCGAGCGCGAAATCGCCGAACCGGCAATCGCCTGACCCCGAAATGAGGAAATGATGACAACAGGCCAGGCAACCGCGCTGTGGACGCGCGACGCGGTATCCCTCGCCGCAATGATCGCGGCAGGTGAGGTCACGGCGACGGAGGTGGTGTCGGCGCATCTGGCGCGAATCGCGGAGATCGATCCCTCGGTCACGGCGATCACTTCCGTGCTCGCGGAATCGGCGTTGGCCGCGGCGGCTCGAGCCGATCGGCAAGCGGAGCCGATCGGGCCGCTGCACGGGGTGCCGTTCACCGTCAAGAACAATCTCGACGTCGCCGACAGCCCCACCACCTGGGGTGTCGCGGCATTCGCGAACGCGGTCGCACCGTCGGATGCGCCCGCGGTGGCGGCGCTGCGGCGGGCCGGTGCAATCGTGATCGGCCGAACCAATATGCCGGACTTCGCGACTCGCTGGCACACCGACAATGACGCCGCGGGCCCGACCATCAACCCATGGGACGCCTCGCGCAGCCCCGGCGGATCCAGTGGCGGCGATGCCGCCGCCGTGGCGACCGGTATGACACCGCTCGGACTCGGTACCGACTTCGGCGGTTCCCTCCGGGTGCCCGCCGCATTCTGCGGTGTCACCTCGTTGCGCACGACACCCGGCCGGGTCGCGGTCGCGTCCAGCCTGCCCGGACCGGCACCCGCGCCCACCAACCAGATGTTCGCCGCGCCAGGGCCGGTGGCCCGTTCGGTGCGCGACCTCTCGGCTGCCTTCGCGGTAATGATCGATGGCGATGTGCGCGATCCCGCGTGGATCCCGGCCCGTGATCTCGACGACCCCACCGGGACGCCCGCGGTCGCGGTGTGCGCGGATGGCAGCGTCGATCCGCAGGTACGCGCGGCCGTGCGGCGGGCCGCGGATGCGCTGGCGCGCGCCGGGCATCCGATCACCGAGGTGGCGGCGCCACGGCTGGACGAAACGGCAACGGCCTATGGCCGGCTCGTCTCCACCGAGGTGGTGACCCAGCGTCGGGACCTCATGCGCCGCGTCGGCAGCCCCGGACTCAACGCCTTCATCGACACCGCGCTCGAGCTGTTCCCGCCGCTGGACCTGGCGGGCTATATGTCCGGGCTGGGCGAGCGTCTCACCCTGCGCGCCGCCTGGTCCCGGTTCCTCGCCGACCATCCGATCGTGCTCGGCCCGGTATCGGCGGCGCTACCCTGGCCGGTCGGCTACGACCTCGGCGGTACCGCGAATGTCGCGCAAATGTATGCCGCACAACAGCTGACCATTGCCGCCAACTACCTCGGACTGCCCGCGGTCACGCTACCGGCGGCGCTATCGGCCGAAGGACTGCCGATCGGGGTGCAGCTGATCACCGCGCCATTCGCCGAACACCGCGGGCTCTCCGCCGCCGCCCGCATCGAGGCGGCATTCCGATTGGAGACCCCGATTTCACCGCGATCCGGCAACCCCGACTCCCGATGAGTTCTCGGTGCGAGCGTCACGCTGGCTGTCGTGCGGAATCGATCGACCCGATAATCGATCTGGACTGATCACTTCCCGTAACCGGCAACTGCGGTATTCACATCTCGCGTGTATTGATGTGCGGGCCGAAGTGGAGTTACGGGACATCGAGATCTTCTTGGCGCTGGCCGAGGAGCTGCATTTCGGTCGCACGGCCGAGCGTCTGCATGTCACCCAGGCGATGGTGAGTCAATCGATCAAGAAGCAGGAACGGCGTCTCGGTGGCGCGCTGTTCGACCGCACCAGCAGGGCGATTCGACTCACCCCGCTGGGCGAACAGCTGTATCGGGAACTCAATGCGGGATACCGGCAGATCATGGATGGTGTCGCGAGCGTATCCGCCGCCGCGCGCGGCACCGCCGGGATGCTCACATTGGGCAGTATCGGACCGCACCCGTTCGGGCTCGACGATCTCGTCGAGGCGATGGAGTTGTTCCAGCACCGCTATCCGGCAGCGCAGCTACAGCATCGGGAGATCCAGCCGCCAGCGCCCTTGGATCCGTTGCGGTCCGGCGAGGTCGATGTGGCACTGCTGTGGCTGCCGGTGCGGGAACCCGACCTCACCATCGGCCCGGTGACCCACACCTCCCCGGTGCTGCTCATGGTTGCCGCCCATCACCCCTTCGCCCAACGTGATTCGATCTGCCTGGAAGATCTCGGCGACGCCACGGTGGTGGCGGGTGACTCGATTCCGCATTACATGGAGGAGGCCATCAACCCCTTCTACACGCCGTCGGGCCGCCCGATAGCGCGTGGCCCGGTGATGTCCACCTGGCAGCAGGTGGTCAACACAGTGACCTCGGGGCAGTGCGTCGCCGGAGTCGTCGCGGAGTTCGCGGGCTACTACCCGTGGCCGGGCCTGGCATTCGTGCCGATCCGTGATGCCGCGCCCTCCCGCTGGGCGCTGGTGTGGCGCAGCGCCGCGGAAACACCGCTGATCCGAGCATTCGCCGAAACGGTGTCCGATGTCGTCGGCGGCAACTGATCGCTTTGCCTCAAGAGCAGCAGGTCGGTCCGCAGCACGGCGCCGGCGCATCCTCGACAGTCGGCTGCGGCGCCGGTTTGACGGCCTTGACGATCGCCGAATGCATGCCGTCGGCCACGGAATGGGTTGCGGTGATTTCGATTTCGGTGAAACCGGCCGCGGCCAGCCCGGCGCGATATTCGGCGAACGAGAGCGCACCGGCGATGCAGCCGACATAGTCGCCGCGTTCGGCGCGCTGCTGTGCCGAGAGCGCATCGTCGGCGATGACGTCGGAGATGCCGATCCGCCCGCCGGGCACGAGCACGCGGGCCATCTCGGCGAATACAGCGGATTTATCCACCGACAGGTTGATAACGCAGTTGGAGATCACCACGTCGATGCTGTTGGCGGGCAACGGGATCGCCTCGATCGTGCCCTTCAGGAATTCGACGTTCGCCGCATCGGCCTTCGCGGCGTTCTCCCGCGCCAGGGCCAGCATCTCGTCGGTCATATCGACCCCGTACGCCTTACCGGTCGGACCGACGCGACGCGCGGAAAGCAGAACATCGATGCCGCCGCCGGAACCCAGATCCAACACCCGCTCGCCCTCGCGGAGTTCGGCGACGGCGGTCGGATTGCCGCAGCCCAGTGATGCGGCGGTCGCGGCGATCGGAAGTTGGTCGCGGTCGGCGGCCCGGTAGAGGCTGGCGCCGAAGTTGCTATCGACCTCGACCGAAGGGCTGCCGCAACAATCGTTGGCGGCACCGCCTTCGGCAACCATATTCGCGGCCTCGGCATACCGCGCCCGGACGGTCTCACGAAGTTCGCTGTGCTGATCTGTCATGACATACCCCTAGTTCGTAGGTTAACCAGGTAACGAGAAGACGGGTCTACCTGGCTGTATTGATGAATGTCGATACAGCTTGCGCCCTGAATCGATGAATGTCAATATAGATAGGTGTCGAAACAGGATCTGCCGGTAATCGGCTCCACCAACGCCTGCTGCGTCCCGACCTTGACCAGCCCGCTGGACCACGAGGCGGCGACGGAGCTGGCGGCGGCGTTCAAGGCGCTGGCCGATCCGGTCCGGCTACGGCTGCTGTCGTTGATCGCGTCCCGCCCCGGCGAGGAGATCTGCGTCTGCGAGCTGACCCCACAGTTCGACCTGTCCCAACCCACCATCTCCCACCACCTCAAGGTGCTGCGCGAGGCCGGCCTGATCAACAGCGAGCGTCGCGGCACCTGGGTTTTCTACTGGTCGATACCGGAAGTGCTGCAACGACTTTCGGCCATCCTGAGTACCGCGGGTGCCGAGCCCGTCACCGTATCCGAATGAGCACGCCCGCGCTGGCGCGGCGGTTGCTCGCGGAGTTCGTCGGGACCGCACTACTGGTCTGTGTCGTCGTCGGTTCCGGGATCGCCGCCACCCAGCTCTCGCCCGACGACATCGGACTGCAACTGCTGGAGAACTCGACCGCGACGGCATTCGGACTCGCGGTGCTGATCCTGATGTTCGGGCCGGTCTCCGGCGCTCACTTCAACCCCGCCGTCTCCGCCGCGGACTGGCTGCTCGGCCTGCGCCACGGCACCGGGCTGACCGGCCGCGATGTCATCGCCTACACCGGCGCGCAGATCGGCGGTGCAATCGGCGGCGCGGTGCTGGCGAACGTCATGTTCGACCAGACCCCGGTCCAGATCGCCACCCACCACCGCGTCAGCGGCGGACATCTGGTCGGCGAAATCATTGCTACCGCAGGACTTATCGCGGTCATCTTCACCCTGGCCCGCACCGGTCGCGCGACGCTGTCGGCGGCCGCGGTCGCGGCCTGGATCGGCGCAGCCTACTGGTTCACCAGCTCCACGTCATTCGCCAATCCGGCGGTCACGATCGGGCGCGCCTGCTCCGATACGTTCGCCGGAATCGCGCCCGCCTCCGTCCCGGGATTCATCGCCGCCCAAATCATCGGCGCACTCGCCGGACTCGCCCTGGTTCGCGTCCTCTACCCCAGCCCCACTGCCGAATCGGCAGCGGATGTCACCACTCCCGCCAACTGAAAGATCCGATCCACCCATGGCTGCCAAGCCCAGTGTCCTGTTCGTCTGCGTCCACAATGCCGGACGCTCCCAGATGGCCCAGGGTTTCCTCACCCATCTCGCCGGCGGCGCCATCGACGTGCGCTCCGCCGGAACCGCGCCCGCCGACACCATCAATCCCCTTGCCGTCGAGGCGATGGCCGAAATCGGCATCGATATCACCGGGCAGACACCCAAGATCCTCACCCCCGACACCGTGGAAACCTCCACCGTCGTCATCACGATGGGGTGCGGCGACACCTGCCCTTATTTTCCCGGCGTCAGCTACCGCGACTGGAAACTCGACGATCCCGCGGGCCAAGACCTGGACACCGTCCGGGCCATCCGCGACCAGATCGAACAACGCGTGCGCGACCTGCTGGGTGAACTCGGCATCCAGAGCTGACACCTGGCGCATCACCGACCACATTCGCGGACCACGGTTGGACTTCAGCACGAAACCGAGCGCGCCGAGCCAGATTCGCCTGCCGAGCAAGTCCTAGAACACGTTCTAGACAGTTTTGATGTTTTGTCTTACGCTCGGTTCATGACGACAGAGTTGTCTCACCGACCGCAGTTCGAATTGAGATCCGCGGAGACCTGGCGGGATCCGTGGCAGATGTATGCCGAGCTGCGGGCACATGATCCCGTGCATCATGTTGTGCCCCAGGATGATCCGGCGAGCGACTACTATGTGCTGTCCCGCTATGCGGATGTGCACGCGGCGGCGCGCGACGTCACGACGTTCTCCTCGGCGCACGGGCTGACCGTCGACTACCGCGATCTCGGCGAAATCGGCCTGCCGCAGCCGCGGCCGTTCGTCTTCACCGATCCGCCGGATCACACGACCTTCCGCAGACAGGTCATGAAGGGCTTCACGCCACGCCAGGTGCGTTCGGTCGAACCGCAGGTGCGCGCATTCGTGGTCGCGCGACTGGAGCGGCTGCGGGCGGCTGGCGAGGGCGATATCGTCGTCGAACTGTTCAAACCGCTGCCGAGCATGGTGGTCGCGCACTATCTCGGTGTGCCGGAACCGGATCGGCCGAAATTCGACGAGTGGACCGATCTCATCATGACCGCCTCCGCGGGCGGCAGTCCGCTCGATGCCCAAGAGGCCATCGGTGAATTGATGCAGTACTTCACCCAGCTGATCGAACGCCGCCGCGCCGAACCCGCCGACGATACGATCTCACATCTGGTCGCCTCCGGCCTGGGCGCGGACGGCGACTACGCGGGCATCATCTCGATTCTCGGCTTCGCCTTCACCATGATCACCGGCGGAAACGACACCACCACCGGCAATCTCGGCGGTGCGGTGCAACTGCTCACCGAGCGCCCGGATCAGCGCCGGCTGCTGATCGAGAATCCGGCGCTCATCCCGGACGCGGTCGAGGAATTCCTCCGGCTCACCTCGCCGGTGCAGGGGTTGGCGCGCACCCTGGTGCGCGATACCGAGCTGCACGGCACGACCATTCCGGCCGGACGCCGCGCACTGCTGCTGTATGCCTCCGCTAACCGCGACGAACGCGAATTCGGCCCCAACGCAAGCGAACTCGACGTACTTCGACGCCCGAAGCAGATCCTGACCTTCAGCCACGGCAACCACCACTGCCTCGGCGCCGCCGCCGCACGCATGGTCGCATGCGTGGCGCTCGAGGAATTGCTCACGCGCTGTCCGGATTTCGTCGTCGATATCGACCGAGTCCGCTATGCGCCCGGCAGCTATGTGCGCTGGCCGGACCGTGTGCCATTCCGGGTGTCGCCATGAATGCGGTATTCGGACCACGCGCCGTTCCAGGTGACGCCATGAATGCGGTATTCGGACCACGCGCCGTTCCAGGTGACGCCATGAATGCGGCATTCGGACCACGCGCCGTTCCAGGTGACGCCATGAATGCGGCATTCGGACCAC
>NZ_JBEXUI010000006.1:191953-258811 GCF_040614395.1 Nocardia sp. NPDC005998
ATTCGGACCACGCGCCGTTCCAGGTGACGCCATGAATGCGGCATTCGGACCACGCGCCGTTCCAGGTGACGCCATGAATGCGGCATTCGGACCACACACCACCCAAGGCAACGCCATAACTACAGCACCCGAACCACACACCACCCCAGGCAACGCCGTGAATGCAGCATTCGGATGCGGGGTAGCTCGGTGACGGGCGCGCGACCCGGAGATTGGCTGCGCCCCAGGCGCGCCGATATTGCGGCAGAACAGATTCTCGACGCCGCCGCACAGCTGTTCGTCGAGCGTGGTGTGGCGAATACCGGCATGGGCGATGTCGCGAAGGCCGCGGGCTGTTCGCGCGCCACCCTGTATCGCTACTTTCCGAACCGCCAAGCTCTGCGAATCGCGTTCGTGCACCGCGAGGCTCGTCGGGTCGCGGCCGCGGTCGCCGAGCAGGCTCGCGATATCACCGACCCGAGCGAGCGCATTGTCACCGTCATGCTCGCCGCACTGCGCGAGGTCCGCGCCGATCCGGCACTCATCGCCTGGTTCACCGCGGGCGATGCGGGCATCGCCAATGAGATCGGGCAATCCTCCGAGGTCATCGAGGCGATTGCCGCGGGTCTGCTGCCGCCGACCACCGATCCCGAGCGTTCCCGCCTGGCGCGCTGGCTGGCCCGCATCATCATGTCGCTGCTCACCGCCCCCGGTCGCGACGACGCCGATGAGCGTGCGATGCTCGAACAGTTCGTCGCCCCGGTCGTCACCGGCTCCTTCGCCAACTGAATTGTCTTGACTTGGAGGGCACTCCAGGTCGTAGCGTCGAGAACGTACGTCACTCGATCGTCGACCAAGGAGGAGAGCCAGCATGATTGCGACCAGGAAGCTCGGACAGCTGACCGTCGGTGCGCAGGGACTGGGCTGCATGGGTATGAGCCAGGCCTATGGCGTGCGCGATAGCGATGACGAATCCATCGCCACCATCCACCGTGCGCTGGATCTGGGCGTGACCATGCTGGACACCGCGAATGTCTATGGCCCCGAGACCAACGAGCGGTTGGTGGGCAAGGCCATTGCCGACCGCCGCGAACAGGTAGTACTGGCAACCAAATTCGGCATCGTCTGGGGCGAGGACGGATCCATGGGCGCCCGCGGCGATGCGGCGTATGTGCAGCAGAGCTGCGATGCGTCGCTGGCCCGGCTCGGTGTCGATCACATCGACCTGTACTACCAGCACCGGGTCGACCCGAATGTCCCGATCGAGGAGACCTGGGGCGCGCTGTCGGAGTTGGTACAAGCGGGCAAGGTGCGCTACCTCGGCATTTCGGAGGCCGCGGCGGCGACCATCCGCCGCGCGCACGCGGTCCACCCCGTGACCGCCCTGCAGAGCGAATGGTCGCTGTGGACACGGGATATCGAGGCCGAGGTGCTGCCGACCTGCCGGGAACTCGGCATCGGCATCGTGCCCTTCTCACCGCTCGGCCGCGGCTTCCTGACCGGCGCGATCACCTCCACCGCCGATCTGCCCGCCGACGATATGCGCCGCCGCCTGCCGCGATTCGCCGAGGAGAACTTGGACCGCAACCTCGCCATTGTCGCGGCATTGCGCGAGCTGGCCGCCGAAAAGGGCATCACCGCAGGACAGTTGGCCCTCGCCTGGGTGCAGAGCCGCGGCGACGATGTGGTCCCCATCCCGGGCACCAAGCGCCGCACCTACCTCGAGGAAAATGTCGCCGCCGTCGAGATCACACTGACCGCAGACGATCTCGCCCGCATCGACGCCGCTGCCCCCGCAACCGCATTCGCCGGGGCCCGCTATCCCGAACACCTCGCCAGGGCCGCCGGGCACTGACGCTGGTCACGGCGCTTTTCGGTGGGCGCCGGTCCGGGCCTGCGGCGAACGGATTACGATCTTCCCGCTTTTGCTAGTCGTTAGCTGCTCCATCAGGTCACAGCCGATCAACAGGAGAAGGTAATTACATGGCAATTTCCCGGAAGATCGCGACAGCATCGGTTGCTGCCGCCGCACTCGCCACCACGGCCTTCGGTGCAGCGCAGGCCACGGCCGATCCGATCGCCGGAGGCTGCTCCGACGGCCAATTCGATTTCACCACCAGCCCATTGAGCATGACGAGTGCGCCGACCACCGCGACGTGGAGCGGTAACCTCAACGGCTGCTCGGGCACCCCCGCCCCCACCGCCACAGTCAGCGGCACCTTCAACGGCACCGGCAGCTGCTTCGGCGTCACCGGAAATATCGACGGTTCGATCAACTGGTCGAATGGTCAGGTCAGTCGGATCCGGGGCCCCTGGCGCGTCCAGGGCGGTCTGGTTGCCGCGAACACCAACACCGTGGTCATCGTCGATGGCCCCGGCTCCGGCACGCAGATGGCCATCGACGATGGCGGCATCATCAACCCGACCGCAATGACCGGACCGTGTCTGTCCGGCAATGTCCGCGCCGCGTCAATCGGAATCACCGAAGTCCGCTTCGCCTGAATCTCCCTCGACCGAATGGGTGCCACGCCTTGCCCGGCACCCATTCTCTCGAGCGACCATCCCCCCACGACCCAGCAAATCCAACCCCGGACAAGCGATCACCATGCGCTCGTGCAGGCAAACGTCGAGAGCCCCTGCACTAGCGCATTCTCGCCTTTTTTGGGGGGTTAGTGGACGGGGCCGCTGGCGGAGAAGGAGGTCAGAAAGCAGACGAGGTCGGGGATTTGGGCGGTGCAGACCTTCCAGATGGGGGTGGCCTGGTCGATGGGGGTGGACTGGTCGATGGGGGTGGACTGGTCGGCGGAGGCGGCCGGTTCGAGGGGGATGGCTGAGGCCGGGATGGTGGCGGCCATGGGGGCCAGGAGCAAGGTGGCGATGAAGAGTCCGGCACGTAGGCGGGTGCGCATCATGTCGATCCTTTCCGAATGGTGAGGGGTCCGTTCGTTGGCACGTTATCGAGACGATGATCTTGGTGGAGAAGACCTGCCCCTGGAACCGGGGCCAGCACGCTGGATACCTGAAACACCATGTGGCGGTTCGTATTTCCGGCTACCGCAGGGCCCTCGAAGTACGCGGGCCGCGCCGAAGCTCACGCAATGGCTCGGGGTGCTTTCGGAGCTCGGCCGAAGGCAGTGATCAAAAGGGCCGCACCGGCCAGTGCCCCGCCGAGCCACAGCACCGCGGTGATGCCGAGGCGATCGGCGAGCAGACCGCCGAGTAGTGCGCCGAAGGCGATGGCGGCGTTGAAGACGGTGGTGAGCAGGGCGGATGCCGCCTCGCGGTGGCTGGGGGCCGAAGCGACGAACCAGGTCAGCGAGCTCACCGAGACACCGCCATAGGCCAGGCCCCAGACGACCATCAGCAGTGCGGCGACGATCAGCGACCCGCTGATGGCCAGTAGCGCGAGGACGGAGGCGCTGAGCACCGCGCTGATGATCAGCAGGGTGCCGCGCGGTGCGCGGACCACGTAGTTGCCCGCGACGAAATTGCCCAGGATGCCTGCGATTCCGTAGATCAGCAGCAATGCGCCGATCATGGCGGGATGGGCGTGGGCCAGGTCCTCCAAGATCGGACGGATATAGGTGTAGGCGGCGAAATGACCGGTTACCAGGAAGGCCACGATGAATAGGCCGGTCCGCACTCGGGGGTTGCCGGATAGCCGCAGGACACCGTGCAGCGAGACGGCACGGTCTGCGGGCAGGTTCGGTAGCAGTGCCGCCAACATGAGCAACACCAGCAGGGCGAGCAACCCGGCGGCGACGAAGGCAATGCGCCAACCGGCGAGTGCACCGAGGAAGGTGCCCGCCGGAATGCCGAGCACCGAGGCAATGGCGACGCCGCTGAAGACCACCGAGGTGGCGGTCCCCGCGGACTCGGGCGGCACCAGCCGGACCGCGACCGCCGCCGCCATCGCCCAGACGCCGCCCATTCCGATGCCTACGAGCACCCGGCCCACGACCAGCACCGCGAAGACCGGCGACCATGCGGCGGCCAGATTGCCGAGCACCAGCACGGCGAGCAGCGCGCATACCACCCAACGCCGATCGAAGCGGCCGAAACCGGAGGTCAGCAGCGGCGCGGCGACGGCAGCCACCAGGCCGGTGACCGTGAGCGCGAGTCCGGCCGTGCCCTCGGTGACCCGCAGTGCGGCACTGATCGGGGTGAGCAGGCCGACCGGCAGCATCTCCGCGGTGACCACCGTAAAGGTGCCCGCCGCCACCGCGCAGACGCCGAGCCAGCCACGCAGCGTCGAAAGCTCCGGCATTGAACTCGCCTGGGGCGATACCGTTTTCGCGACATCGTGCACTTGTGTCATGTCATCCACTCAAGAGATCGCACGGTGCGGAAACAACGGCGAAGTTCTCATCGTTCCATGAGCTGGGCTCATCGACCGACGTCAGCGGCCGATCCGGGTTCGCGGCGAAGGCGAAGGGACAGATATGGGCACCCTGGAAGTGCGTGAGCTGGAGGCATTTCTCGCACTGGCCGAGGAACTGCATTTCGGGCGCGCGGGTGCCCGGCTGTACCTGTCGCAGAGCCGAGTCAGCCAGCTCTTGCGAGCGCTGGAACAGCGGGTCGGTGCCAGGCTCGTCGAGCGCAACAGCCGTCGGGTGCGGCTCACGCCGTTGGGCGAGGATTTCCTCGCCGATCTGCGTCCCGCATACCAGGCGCTGCGGGCAACGGTGGACGGCGTGCGGGCCGCGGCGCGCGACGTGAAAGGACTGCTGCGCGTCGGTTTCCAGGGGTCCTACAACGATGATCTGCGCAATGGCATCGATTTGTTCCACCGTAGGCATCCCGACTGCGCAACCGAATTGGTAGAGATCCCGCTATCGGACCCGTTCGGATCGGTGTATCGCGACGAGGTCGACGCCGCCCTCGTCCTGCTCCCGATGGGAGAGGCGGATCTCGTTCTCGGGCAGGTCTTTTCCGAGAACCCGCAGACACTCGCGGTCGCCAGCGACCACCCGTTCGCACAACACGACAGCCTCGATGTGGAAGACCTCGGGCAGTTCCCATTGATCGGCGTGCGCGGGCCAGCACCGCAGTACTGGCAGCGGGCGCAGGCACTGGAGGTCACCCCGAGCGGACGTGCGGTAGCGGCCGGGCCGATGGTCGCCACGCTGGCCGAGGGCCTGGCACAGGTGGCGGCGGGGCGCGGAGCCATGCTGTTGTGCGCGTCGACCGCCGCGGACCATCGGCGCGGGTCCGTCACCTTTGTGCCGATCACCGGACTCGCGGCCTCCCGTCTCGGCCTGGTCTGGCATCGCAATCGGGAAACCGCCCGTATCCGCGCGTTTTCCCAGGCTATTGCGGCGGCGCTGGCCGACGGTACCGTGGAATGAGGCCGACCCGGCAGGTCTGGGCCGGTAGCCGCGGGGAGGCAGCGATGGTGCAGATCAAAGGTATGCAGACACCCGACGCGGATGCGCCGTGGGATGAGATCGTGCCGCAACTGTGGATGGGCGGACATCATTACGGGAACGGCGACGGAGTACGGGTGCCCGCGGTGGTCGGCATTGAATTCGATGTGGTGATAAGCCTTTTCCAGGCCGACGGGCACGGGCCGGGGCCCGGGGTCGAACACCATCACCTCGCGATACCGGATGCGCCGCTGCACGCCGAGCAGTTGGCGGCGGCGCGTGAGCTGGCCGCGATCGCCGCCGCGGCGGTCCGCGCGCAGCGCAGAGTCATGGTGCGCTGTCAGTACGGCTACAACCGGTCGGGGTTGGTGGTCGCACAGACCCTGCTCGACCTGGGCTATTCGGTCGGCGACGCGATCACCCTGATCCGGCGGCGGCGCTCGCCCTATGCGCTGAACAACGAATTCTTCGTCAACTATCTGACGACCGGCCTCGACACGGCGCAGGTCCTATCCGATCTCGAATAGCCGTCGGTGCGGCGGCGCGGCGACGGCGGGCCGCGGCGATAGGGTCCATCACATCGGCAATCGCATGTCACGGGCGTCGTTTCTGCGCGGCGCACTGGGAGCCGGGGCGGCGCTGGCCAGCTCCGGATTCCCGGCGTGGTCGGGCATTGCCACCGCACAACCCACGGACCGGCGCGGACTGCGCGGCCGTATGCTGCTGCCGGGCGACACCGGGTACGCCTCGGCGAAACAACTCTTCGATTCCCGGTTCGACACGAACACTCCGGCCGCCGTTGTCCAGGTGACCTCGGTCGAGGATGTGCGCGCGGCGGTCGCGCTCGCGGCGGAGTCCGGACTGCGGATCGCGCCGCGCGGTGGCGGACATTCCTATGTCGGGGCGTCCGCGGCGGACGAAACGCTGGTCATCGATCTGCGCGAGCTGCGCGATGTGCGCTACGACGGCGGCCGGGTCACCGTCGGGGCCGGAGCTTCGTTATCCGATGTGCAGAACGGTCTGCACCGATTCGGGCAGACCCTCCCCCTCGGCACCTGTGCGACGGTCGGCATCACCGGCCTGACCCTCGGCGGCGGTATCGGCATCGAGTCGCGGCGGCACGGATTGTCATGCGACCGGCTCGATTCGGCAAGCATCGTGCTTGCGAATGGCGAGCTGGCCGAAACCTCCGCGACCAGCGACCCGGACCTGTTCTGGGCGCTGCGCGGGGGCGGCGGGCAACTCGGCGTCGTCACCTCGCTGACCTTCCTGACCTGCCCCGCGATCCCCAAAGACATAGTGCGCCTGACCTTTTCAGCCGAGCGATTGGCACGGGTGATCACCGGCTGGGCCGACTGGCTGTCGACTGCGGACCGCAGCGCCTGGGCGAATATCGACGCATCCACCGACGGCCACGGCACCATGGAGTGCGCCGTCCTGCTGGTCTGTCCCGCGGACACCGGCGCGGAACACACCCGCACCTTGACCGCGGCCACCGGTACCGACCCGCTGACCGTCCAGCGACAGACCCTCGACCATCTCGAAGCGTTCGGTGCACTCGCCGGTGACAGCGACGCACCGCGCACCTGCTCGGTCGCGGGATCCGATGTCGTAGCGAATATTTCGACCGATCTGGCCGACCGAATCGTCGAAACCCTCACCACGCTCGCGGATGCGCCCGGCCGAGTACTCATCGACCCACTCGACGGCGCGGTGCGCGATCTCCCCAGCGAAGCAACGGTTTTCCCGTGGCGCGACCACGCGGCCGTCCTGCAGTGGATCATCGACGATCCCGTCGACACCGGGCACTGGATCGCCGATGCCCATCGAAATCTCGGTTCGCATTCGGCCGGCGCATACGTCAACTATCTCGAACCATCGGACTCCCCCCGCCGCTACTTCGCCGACAATCTCGACCGACTCCGGCGCATCCGCACCGCCGCTGATCCCGACAACCGGCTGCACCCGACACTCGCACTCTGAATCGGCACCGAAATGCCGAGTGCCCGGCCTCGGTACCCGCCGAGGCCGGGTCACTGAGCTCGGCGCGGATCAACGCGGGGCGTTGGCCGGATCGGCGACGGTCGGGTGGGTTCCCTCCCGGTGCGCCCGGCGCGCATCCTCGAAGAACTCCCGCGAGAACATCGCCGACAGCACCGCGATCCCCGCGCGGTGCACCCGGAATTCACTCCGGTTGCTGGTGCCGGTGAGGCGGATGACACGGCCCGCGACATCCTTGGGCCGCGCGAAGTCCTTGACCCGGCCGCGCCCGGTCCACCGCAGTTCGGTCTGGTCGATGACGGCGTCGTCGGGGACGAGCAGCTTGACCATGGCGTGGTCGAGGTCGGCGTGCACCACGATCTCGCCGTCGCCGGTGATCAGCGGCGAGCGCAGGTCGATGACGACGCTGCCGTAGCGAGCGGTGACGTCGAAGGCATCGGCGTCGGTCCAGTCACCGAGGCGCTTGGTGGTCTCGTGGTCGACGTGGATCCGGGTGGGGGTCTTGGCAGTCATTTCTCTGTTCCTTTCGGGCGGCTTCCGCTGATGAACTAATAGTGGCATATGAACTAGTTGCTTTGCAACTAGTTTTTGAGACCCTAGTTGTCCGGACACCACTAGAATGGTCGGTATGACGGCATCGACGCAGTTCAAGCGCTCGCCCCTGGCGATGGCGCTGCTCGGCATCCTGCATCTGGAACCGATGCACCCCTATGCGATCCAGCGGCGGATCAAGGAGTGGGGCAAGGACAAGGTCGTCAATGTCACCCAGCGCGCCGCGCTGTACAAGACGATCGGCAGACTGCAGGAGGCCGGGCTGGTCACCGTCCGCGAGACCGGACGCGATCAGCAATATCCGGAGCGCACGGTCTACGAGATCACCGATGCGGGCCGCGCGGCCTGCGCCAGCTGGTTGGCCGAGATGATCGGCGAACCGCGCAACGAATATCCGGACTTCCCTGCGGCACTGTCATTTCTGATGCTGCTCGGCCCCGACGGCGCCCGCATCGAACTGGAACGGCGCGCAAAGTCGGTGCGCACGAAGCTCGCCGACATGGATACCGATGCAGCGCAGGCCGCCGCGATGCAGCTGCCCCGGGTGGTGATGCTGGAGGACGAGTACCAGCGTGCAGTCACCGAAGCCGAATTGCGTTGGCTCGACAGCGTTATCGCCGATCTGGCCGCGGGCACGCTGACCTGGTCCAGGGAATCCTTGCTGCCGTACCGGGAGCCCTAGACCGGACCGGCCAACTTCGGTGCCCGACACGCACTTTGGCGCGTGCGGGGCCATGATGGATTGCGTGGCAGGAAAATTCGTCCCGGTGCCCGACTGGTTCGCCTGGGAGAACCAGGATTGCGGGATCGCGGTCGCGGATATCGATGGTGACGGCAACCCCGATGTCGTCGTGCTCATGGTGGACGATCCACAGGGCCAGAACACCGGGTCCTATCGGGTGGGCAAGGGTTTGGCCACCGATGGAACGACGCAGAGTTGGGGTCCGTGGCTGCCGGTGCCGGATTGGTACGGCTGGGAGAACCAGGGCGCTGGCATCGCCATCGGGGATCTGAATGGCAACGGTCGGCCCGATCTGGTGGTCTTCCTCGTCGACAATCCGCCCGGCCAGAACCAGGGTTTCTACCGGATCGGGCGCGATCTGGACGCCGACGGCACGGTGACCGGCGGGTGGACGCCGTGGATCGCCGTACCGGATTGGTACGGGTGGGAGAACCAAGGGGCCGATATCTGCCTCACCTCCATCGATGGCCGGACCACCCTGGTCCTGCTGACGGTCGACAATCCGCCGGGTCAGAACAGCGGACAGTTCCGACTGGCCAAGGGCCTGACCGCCGACGGTGCGGTCGGTGAATGGACGCCGTGGGTCGAGGTGCCCGACTGGTACGGGTGGGAGAACCAGGGCGCAGGCATCACGGCCACGGATCTGGACGGCGACGGCAGACCGGAGCTGATCGTCTTCGCGGTGGACGATCCCGACGGTGTGAATGCCGGTGTCTACACCATCGGCTGGGGTCTGGAGGGGTCGGGGCACGCGGTCGACGGCTGGAGCGGGTGGACCGGGACGGACTGGGGATTCGCCGAAAACCAAGGCGCGGCAGTGGCTTTGCTGCCACATGCGGATGCGGCACCGGAGCTGGTGGTATTCACCATCGACGCACCCGAGGGTCCCAATGCCGGCTATCTGCGCGTGCTCGAACTGGAGACCGATCTGACGCATGCGCCGCATCTGGGCCTGTGGCGAATTCTCGATTTCGGCACCGAGATCAATCCGGTGCACGCCGCCGTGCTGCACACCGGCGATGTGCTGTTCTTCGCCGGTTCCGGTAACGATCCGGACCGGCACGATGCCCACGAATTCCGCACGCGGGTATGGCATTACCCGCGGCCGCAGCTGAGCGCGCCCGCCACCCCGATCGATCTGTTCTGTGTCGGCCAGGCGTTCCTGCCGGATGGCAGGCTGCTCGCGGCGGGCGGCACCGAACGCTACGACCCGTTCTATGGACTCCAGGACGCGCTGATCTTCGACCCGGCGACATCGACCTGGAATGCCCAGCCGGATATGGCCTTCGGGCGCTGGTATCCGTCACTGGCACCGCTGCCGAACGGCGATATCGTCGCGGTATCGGGTCTCGGCACCGACAACTTCCTGTCCGTCATTCCGGAAGTGTTCGATGCCGGGACCGAAACCTGGTCCCAGCTGCCCTCGCCCGGCCCGATTCCGATGTACGGACATCTCGTCCTGCTGGCCGACGGCAGGCTGTTCTATACCGGCGGCCAGTACGGCGCGAACAACGGTATGCGACCGTCGATCTGGGATCCGGCGACCGGCGCCACCGTCGAGGTGCCCGGCCTCACCGATCCGGGATCGCGCAATCAGTCCACCAGTGTGCTGCTGCCACCCGCGCAGCAACAGCGGGTCATGATCCTCGGCGGCGGTGGCTTCGATATGCACAGTCCCGCACCGGCGCTGGCCGATACCAGAATCGTCGACCTGACCGCGGCGGCACCGGAATACCAACCGGCGCCGCCGATGGACCATCCGAGAATGCACCTCAGCGCGGTATTGCTGCCGGACCGAACGGTACTGGCCACCGGTGGTTCCGGAATGGAGGAGATGGCGCACGCCGCACCACCGCATGCCGAGATCTTCGATCCGGCCATGGGCACCTGGATGCACACCGCACCGTGTCGCGTCCCGCGGCTCTACCACTCGATCGCACTGCTCACCCCCGACGGCAAGGTGATCACCGCGGGCTCCAATCCGGCGCGCAAGACCGAGGAACTGCGCATCGAAACCTATTGGCCGCCTTATCTGTTCCAGGGCGAGCAACCCCAGCTCGCGCTGGCCAGCGATACCGCCGCCTACGGCGGGACCGTCACCGCGACCACCGCCGCCACCCTGCGCGAGGTGAATCTCGTCCGCCCGGGTGCCTGCACCCACTCCTGCGATAACGAGCAACGCCTGATCGATCTCGAATTCACCAGCACCACACCGGATTCGGTGACGATCACGCTGCCGACCAATCCGGCGCTGGCACCACCGGGCTGGTATCTGGTGTTCGTCGTGAACGACCAGGGCGTGCCATCGACCGGACAGTGGCTGCACCTGAGCTGAGTGCACCGGCGATTGTGCGCGAACACAGTTGGTGACCGACCCGACCGTGCGGTCCCCAGCACCCGGTCCGGTTGCCACGCCGCCCGCGCGCCCGGCCCGTAAGGTAGGCGAATATGGTGCCCACCGAGATATCCGAGCTGGTCGAGTCGATCGTGGAGTCGTATCTGCTCGACGGACCGCGCCGCTACACCCGGACCCAGGTCGCCGAGCAATCCGGGGCCACTACCAAGCTGACCAAGCGGCTGTGGATGGCGCTCGGCTTCCCGGCCGGAGTCGACGATGCCGCGGTCGACTACACCGACGCCGATATCGCCGCGGTCCGCAATTTCCGTGCACTCAATGTGCTCGCCTCCGCCGACTCCCGGCAGCAGGCCGCGACCGCGCGCACCCTCGGCCAGGGTATGGCCCGACTCGCGGAATGGCAGGTCGATATGGTGCTCGCCGAGATCGGCGAGCGCATGGCCGCGGCCGGGCCCGGCGCCGATCCGGCCGCAACCGCCCGCGCCGCCACCGAGGCTGCCATTTCGACGCTCGAACAGCTCAATACCTACGCCTGGCGCCGTCACCTCGCCGCCGCACTGGCGCGTTCGCTCGATCCGGGCACCACCGCGGGCGAGGCGGTGCGGGAGTTGGCGGTCGGCTTCGCCGATATGGTCGGCTACACCCGACTCACCAGGCATCTGCATCCGGATGAACTGTCGATGCTGTTGGAGGCGTTCGAATCCACCACCACCGCCGCGATCACCGAGAACGGCGGGTGGGTCATCAAGAACGTCGGCGACGAGGTCATGTTCGCGGCCGAGGATCCGGCCGACGCGGCCCGGATCGCACTGTCCATCCAGGAGAGCACGATGATGGTCGGCGGCACTCCCGACCTGCGGGTCGCGGTGGCATACGGCCCGGTGCTGCAGCGCTTCGGCGATCTGTACGGCTCGGTGGTCAATATCGCCTCTCGGCTCACCGGCGTCGCCCGCCCCGGCACCGTACTCGTCGATGACGACGCCGCCGCCGCGCTGGAGGGCAATCCGGAGTTCGATATCCGCAACCTGCGCAGTGTGCGCGTCCGCGGCTTCAATCGCCTGCGTCCACACACACTGCGGCGCTCTGTCTAATTTGCAGCGCCTGCGGCGCTGCGTGTTCGCGGCCCCGAAGATTCAGCATCGCGTAGCGATTCGATGAGGGGTGGTGGTCGGGCGACGGGTGGGCCTCGCGTCCGAGCCGTCGAGACTCGCGACTGCGTCGCATGCTCGGCTGAGCCTTCGGCTCGGACGGGAGACAGGCCGCGAACTGTCGCTTGTAAGACTCGCTCCATGGTGGCTGGGATGGGTGTCTGGACCACGTCCTAAGCTCGTCCGGTGGATTTCGAGTGGGCCGAACTGCGTGCGAGCTGCGTCATTGCCGAGGACGCCGCGGTGCTGGCATTGAACAAGCCCGCCGGGATTTCGGTGACCGGTGAGCGGCACGACAGCGATATCGTCGAGGCGGCGGCCGCGGCCGGGGAAACGCTGTATCCGGTGCACCGGATCGACAAGGTGACCTCTGGACTTGTGCTGCTGGCCAAGGAGCTGACCGCGCACGGGCAGCTGACCAGGCAGTTCAACAAGCAGACGGCCGAGAAGGCGTATCTGGCGATCGTCGAGTCGACCGGACTGCCCGATCGCGGCGTCATCGAACTGCCGCTCAGTGTCGGGCGCAAGAACCGGGTGCGCATCGCCGCGCCCCGCGAGCGCATTCGCGAGCAGGCGGGCCGCTGGTTCGTCGATGATGCCGACCTATTGGCCACCAAGAACTATCCATCGGTCACCCGGTTCGCGACGGTCCTGCGCACCGACGAACACACCCTGCTCGCGGTGCGCCCGATCACCGGCCGCCGCCACCAGATCCGGGTGCACCTGGCCTGGATCGGACATCCGATCCTCGGCGACCCACTGTTCGACAAGTCCGGGCAGTACGACCGGACCTACCTGCACTCCTGGCAGCTCGGCCTGGCCGCACCGTGGCGCACGCCCCCGGAACTCGCCGTGCGAGCGACGCCGAATCCCGACTTCTGGCAGCCGATCCAGCCCGCTCCTGATACCGAAGCGGTCCTCCAGCATGCCGACGACCTGCTGCACACCATCGAACACCCAAGCGAATAGCTCAGCGCTGCAAACCTTTTCGTGCGCCGCGCAAACGGACCACCGGGCAATCCCGTGCGCGGCAGGCTGATCGGCGCGGGCGGCCGCCGGATCCGGGGGCGCACAGCCCTATGCGGGCCAGTTCGGGGACCGGCCGAGGATGGCGACGATGTCGTCGAGGGTGGAGTCACCGGACCAGGCGATCACCGGGCCGAACGCGGCGCCGGGCGCCAGCCGAGCATTGCCGCCTGGGACGACCTCGGCCACCGGTAATGCGGCGGCGAGCAGGTCGTCATCGAAACTCACTGTCCGACCGAGGGCTCGGGCGACGTCCCAGGAGTGCACGACGTAGTCGATGAAGTGGAAGCTGACCGCTTCGGCTCCGGAGAATTCGAAGGCCCGGGTGAATTCCGGTAACGGGAAGGTCCGCTCGAGCACACCGTCCTCGGCGAAGGACGCCAGCACATGTTCGGCGGCGGCACGGTAGTCCGCGACCGGGTCCTCGGTCAGCGGACGCAGCCGCCACAGCGACAGGTCACCTTCGCCGCGTGAGGCGGCCGCGAAACCGTAGTGCTGGGTGATCATGTGCGCCAGCAACCCGTGCAGCGTCCAGCCCGCGCAGGGCGTCGGCTTGGCCAGATCGGCGGCCGTGACATGGGAAACAACATCGATGCTTGTGCGCACGGCCTGCGCATTGAGTGCGATGAGATCGACCCTCGCCCCCAGCTCATTGAGGGTGCGCAGTTCGGCGGCTACCGCACTGGTTTCGGAATCGGTGGTCATTTCAGTCCTCTCGATATGTCCAAATTAGTAAGCGCGAGCTTATCGTAAGCTCATGCTTATGACTTGCCAAGCAGTATTTTCTACTCATGCCGGAAGTGCAGCGCCCCGATCTCGCCGCGATGCTCGTGCCGCTCGGCCGTGCCCTCGCCGCCGCGGAGCTGCCGGTACTCGAGCGACACGGACTGACCATGTGGGGCTATGTTGTCCTGCTCGGCCTCGGCGACGAACCCGTCTACACCCAGGCCGCACTGGCCAAGAAGATCCGCGCGGATAAGACCCGCATCATCGGCGTGCTCGACGAACTCCAGCAGCGCGACCTCATCCGACGTGCTCCAGATCCGGCCGATCGGCGCGCGCGGCTGGTATCGCTCACCCCGACCGGGCGAACCACTCGCGATCGTGCGCAGCGCGATATCCAGGAGCAGGAGGACCGGCTGCTGGCTCCACTGCCCGCCGCCGAACGCAAGGCCTTCCTGCGGTCGATGCAAACGCTGTGGGCGTCGATCATCACGCAGCAGGGCTGACATCCGAAACCCACCGGTATCGCTGTGCGGGCCGCCACTACCGACCCTCCGGCTTTCTACCCGTGGTCAGCCTCATGGCGACGCGGAACCCGCAGGTCATCTAGCCTGATGGGGTGCCGCGTACGCGAGGTCGGCACACTCTGACGCAATGGAGCGATACCCCAGAGAAAGCGAACGCCGATGATCCTGGTGGCCCAGATCAGCGATACCCATTTCGATCTAGGTGCCCGCAACGCCGAACGCGCCGAGCGGGTGATGGCCTTTCTCGCCGATCTGCGCCGCAGGCCCGATGCCATCCTGGTGACCGGTGACATCACCGATTCCGGCAAATCCGACCAGTACGCCGAGGCCCGCATGGCGCTCGATGCCGATATCCCGGTCTACGCGCTGCCCGGCAATCACGACGACCGCGCCGCCTTCCGCGAGACGCTGCTCGGCGAACCCGCCTCGACGGCGCCGATCAACCACGCGCACCGGGTCGGCAATCTGACCGTGGCCCTGCTGGATTCGAGCATTCCCGGCGAACCCGGCGGCCGACTAACCGAGCAGACCTACGACTGGCTGCGCGGCGTACTGGCCGCGGCGCCCGCCGACGGGCCCATTCTGCTCGCACTGCACCATCCGCCCGCCCATCTGTTCAGCCCGGTGATCGATACGATCTCGCTGGCCGATCCGGAGAAATTCGCCGAGGTCGTCGCCGCCGACGAACGCATTGTCGGCGTGCTCACCGGACACGCGCATTCCGCGGCCGTCACCACCTTCGCGGGCCGCCCGCTGCTGGTCGCGCCGAGCACTGCATCGGTGCTGGGCGGCGAGTGGGAGCTCGAACTGCCCGACCGCGTCATGGACTACGCGCCGGATCCGGCCCTCGCCCTGCACGTGATCGACGAAAACCACCGCATGACAACACATTTCCGCAGCGTCGCAATGGGCGGCTGGATCAGCATCCCGCCGAACTAACGCCGCGTGACGCGCTCGCGCCGGTAGACGGCCGGTGTCGCGCCGGTCCAGCGTTTGAAGGCGTAGATGAAGGTGGAGGATTCGGCATAGCCGAGCCGGATGGCCACATCGCTCACCGAAAGCGGTGTGGCGGTGAGCATCTCCTCGGCGAGTGCCCGACGGACCTCATCCAGCAGCGCGCGATAGCTGGTGCCCGCCGCGTCGAGGTGGCGGCGCAGCGTGCGGGTGCTCATATTGAGATTCCGGGCGACGGCATCGATTCCGGGCGGTGCGGCGATTCCGTCGGCACCGCCGGGCACCAGCAGTTCGCGCACCTCGGCCGCGATGCCGGTACGGGCGCGGCGGCGGTCCACCAGATCCCGGCATTGGGCCAGGCACATGGCCCAGGTGTGCTCATTCGCCTGCGGCAGTGGCTGTTCCAGCACAGCAGGATCAATGGCGAACAGATTCTGTGGTCGCCCGAACCGCGGTTGCACCTGGGTGAACTCCATGATCCGATCGACGTAGGTCGGCTCGGGAAAGCGGAATTCGGCCCTGGTGAGCGGCAACTGTCTGCCGATCAGGTCGCTCATGACCTGATGCATGGCGGTGACATCACGTTCGACCAGGAACTGGCGCACATCGGCCGGAATGGATTCATCGTGCACCCAGGCGACGAATTCGCCATCGCCCCACTCCGCCACCGGCAGGCAGAAGGTGAAGCTCAGCTCCAGATAGCGCAGGGCGAACGAGATCGCCTCACCCAGCGTCGGGCTGCTGACACAGGCGAAGCCGAAGATGCCGAAGGTGGTGATCCGATAGCGGCGGCCGATTTCGACACCGAGTGCGGGCGTATCGGCGAGTTCGCGGACGAGATTGCGGATCACCGCCAGCTCGGTCCGCGCATCGATCTGCGCATCCGGATCGCGCAGCAGCGCCTCGGTCAGTCCGGTTCCGGCGAGCATGCGCGCGAGGGTCACGCCGCGCTCACCGGCGTAGCCGATCATCAGCGCCACGCTGGCAATGCCGCGCGGAAAGTTCCAGTCGCGGATGCCCGGATCCTGTACCCGCTCCACAGCCGACATTATGGCCGAAAATCTCGATCGGCTCCGTAGCGACTGCGTGCAGGTCGCTCGAAAGGGTCAGCCCCGATATGCCCGCCATGCTCGGTCGCGCGGTCCTAGAGTGGGATTCATACCGCATTGTGAGGAGTGTCACATGACAGCTGACGAGCGGCCGTCGGTCATTGTCATCGGTGCCGGTTTCGGCGGCATCGGAATGGCAATCGAGTTGCGGCGCAATGGTTTCGACAATATCGCCATTCTGGAGCGGAGCACCGATATCGGCGGGGTCTGGCGGGAGAACACCTATCCCGGCGCCGCCTGCGATGTGCCGTCGCCGCTGTACTCGTTCTCCTATGAGCCCAAGCCGGACTGGCCGCAGCGCTACTCGGGACAGGCCGCGATCCACGATTATCTGCGCAGTGTCGCGAAGCGCCACCGGCTGCTCGCGGACATTCATTTCGGTGCCGAGGTGACCGAGGCCGAATTCGACGACGCCGCCGGCCGCTGGACCGTGCGCACCCGGGACGGCGCCGCCCGCACCGCCGACGTGCTGATCTCCGCGGTCGGCCAGCTGTCCCGGCCCGCCATGCCCAACATTCCCGGCATCGATTCCTTCACCGGCCAGGCCTTCCACTCCGCCGAATGGGATCACGGCGTCGAACTGACCGGCAAACGCGTCGCCTGCATCGGGACCGGTGCCAGCGCCATTCAATACATCCCGGAGATCCAGCCGAAGGTCGAACACCTCACGCTTTTCCAGCGCACACCGGCCTGGGTGTTGCCCAAATTCGATACCGATTACACCCCGATCCAGCACAAACTCTTCGCGCGGCTGCCCGGCGCACTGCTCGCCGAACGCTTCGGCTGGTGGGCCATCACCGAATTCGTCGCGCTCGGCCTGGTCGAATACCCCTGGATCGCGCGGATGGTCGGCCGGGTCGCGACCAAACATCTGGAAGAGCAAGTGCCGGATCCGGGACTGCGCGCCAAACTCACCCCCGACTATCCGATCGGATGTAAGCGCGGCCTGTTCTCCAATGACTACTACCCCGCCCTGACCGAGCCGAATGTGCGGGTCGAGACCACCGCGATCACCGAGATCGTGCCCAACGGCGTGCGTACCGCCGACGGCACCGTGCACGAGGCGGATGTGATCATCTACGGCACCGGATTCAAGAGCACCGAATTTCTCTGGCCCATGCACATTTACGGCCGCGCGGGCCGCAAACTCGCCGATGCCTGGGCGGGCGGCGCGCACGCCTACTACGGCATCACCGTGCCCGACTTCCCGAATCTGTTCCTGGTCTACGGACCCAACACCAATCTCGGCGTCGGCTCGATCATCTACATGATCGAATCGCAGGCCCGCTATATCCGTCAGGCCGTACAACTGCTCGCCGCGCGCCCCGGCCATGTGCTCGAGGTGCGCCAGGAGGCGGAGGCGCAGTTCAATACCGCGGTTCAGCAGCGCCTCGCGCGTACGCCGTGGAACTTCTGCTCCAACTGGTATCGCACCAGCTCGGGCCGCATCACCAATAACTGGCCGGGGCGGCAACTGGCCTATCGTCGTCTCGTCCGCAAGCTCAGAGCCGACGATTACGAACTGACGCGGGTCGCGTGAGCGCAAGCACATAGTCTCCACAAAAAGACCACACGAACTCTGCACCGGAAGCTGGCAGACTTGTTTCGTGAGTGATCAGCCCGGCGCGAACCCCACCGAGCGAGCCATTGAGCGCGGACCGCTGCGCCCGATCGAGCTCGCCGCCGGTGCGGTGCTCGGTGGCGCCACCGTCGGACTGGTCACCGTCGGCGCGTTGATCCCGTTCGCCGCGGCCCTGCAGCTGGTCGCCGCGGTGCCACTGGCCATGATCGCGCACCGCTATCGGCTCCGTGCCCTGATCACCGCGACCGGTGCGGCCGCATTGGTCAGCTTTGTCGCGGCGGGCCTGGTACCCGCATTCGGCATCATCAGCTCCGCGACCATCGGGGGCATCATCGGCACGGTGAAACGGCGGCGCGGCGGATTGTCCGCGGTGGTCGGGTTGTCGGTGCTCGCCGGCCTCGGGTTCGCGGCCTTCGCCGTCGGAACCCTGCTGGTGCTGTCCAGGTCGCGGACGCTGTTGTTCAACACCATTCGCAGCACCGCCGACGGCCTGGAGCGGATCGCGGCACAGCAGGCACAGCTGGAGCCGCTCGGACGTGGCATCGCCGATGCCGCCGACGCCGCGATTCGCTGGTGGTGGGCCCTGGTCGGCGGCGGCGTGCTGATGGGCATCATCGTGACGGCGGTGTTCTCCTGGTTCGTCCTCGGCTCGGTACTGGACCGGTTGGCCTGGCTGCCCAGCCACGATCGGCTCGACGCACCACCCGACGACCGGCCCATCGCGCCGCTGCCGGTGCGGCTGCGCGATGCCGGATTCCGCTATCCGGGCATGTCGGTGGACGCGCTGTCCGGGATCGATCTCACGGTCGACGTGGGCGAGTTCGTCGCCGTTGTCGGCCACAACGGATCCGGGAAGTCGACGCTGACCCGGCTGCTCGCGGGCCGCCCGCCGACCACGGGCAGTGTGGACCGCCCCGGCGCCGCTGGCCTCGGCCACCTCGGCGGCACCGCGCTGGTGCTGCAGCGGCCGGAGAGTCAGACCCTCGGCGTACTGGTCGCCGACGATGTGGTCTGGGGTCTGTCCACCGAACTCGCCGGCGCGGTCGATATCGACGGTCTGTTGCGCGAGGTCGGCCTGGACGGCATGGGCGATCGGGAGACCGCGACCTTGTCCGGCGGCCAGCAGCAGCGACTCGCGGTGGCCGCGGCGCTGGCCCGCCGCCCCGTCCTGCTCATCGCCGATGAGGCCACCTCGATGATCGACCCGGACGGTCGCCGCGATCTGGTCGCACTGCTGGCCGAACTGCCGAAGCGCCACCGCATGGCGGTGGTGCTGGTAACCCATCACGAGGCCGATGCGGCCGCCGCCGATCGGGTGGTGCATCTGGCCGGTGGCCGGACCGTCGAACACCTGCCCGCCTGGCCGCAGCCGGTCTGCACGATCCGCCGCCGCCCGATGGGCGAGACCATTATGCGGCTGCGCGATGTCCGCCATACCTACAACCGCGGAACACCTTGGGCGGCACCGGCTTTGCACGGTGTCGACCTGACCGTGCGGCGCGGTGAGGCGCTGCTGGTGGTCGGCGGCAATGGATCCGGCAAGTCGACACTGGCCTGGATCATGGCCGGGTTGATCCAACCCAGTTCCGGCCGTTGCGAAGTCGATGGCAAGCCGATCGCCAGGCAGATCGGCCGGGTCGAATTGGCGTTCCAGCACTCCCGACTGCAGTTGCAGAAGCCGACCGTCGGCGCCGAGATCGCGGACTGGGGCGGGCGCGCCACCGGTTCCGGTGCGGTCGGACGCGCACTGGACGCGGTGGGTCTGGATCGCGCACTTGCCGCACGGTCCATCGAGGAACTCAGCGGCGGACAGGCCAAGCGGGTGGTGCTCGCGGCCATCGTGGCCAGTCACGCACCGGTCGTGGTGCTCGACGAGCCGCTGGCCGGATTGGACCCCGAGGGCCGGGCCGATGTCGTGGAACTGCTGGCCCACCTGCGTGATTCCGGCCTCACCCTGATCGTCATCTCGCATGACGTGCGCGATATGGCCGCGGTCTGCGACCGTACCGTCCATCTGGAAGCCGGGCGCATCCTGGAGACCGACCCGGTCGTCGATGCCGCCGCGGCCGCGAACATGCCTGCGCACCAGCTGGATTCCCACGTCGCGCTGCCCCGACCACGCCCGGGCGATCCGGCTTGGCGGCTCGGGAACGGAGGACACTGATGAGTACCGTCCTGTTCCGCGAGGTACCGGTTTCCAGTCCGGTGCACCGCCTGTGGGCCGGAACCAAAATGATCGGGGTGTTCCTGATCAGCCTGGTGCTGATGTTCCTGCCGTCCTGGTGGGTACTCGGCCTGATGGTGGTATTCCTGATCGCGATCGGCGCACTCGCCAAACTCCCGTTGAGCACGCTACCGCGGCTACCGTGGTGGTTCTGGGCGGCGATCGGCGTCGGCGCGCTGTTGAATGTGCCGATCGGGACCGAGGCCGTACTGCGCTACACCAATGTCCTGGTCTTCGGCCTGGTTCTGCTGGCCGCCTCGTTCCTGATCGCATGGACCACCCCCATGGGCGATATCGCCCCGGCACTGGCCGGACTCGGTGCTCCACTGCGCAGACTCCGGGTGCCCGTCGACGAATTCGCCGTGGTCATCGCGCTCACGCTGCGCGGACTGCCGCTGCTGATAGAGGAGATCCGGGTGCTGCGGGCGGCACGCCGGTTGCGCCCGCGCGACCGCGGGCTCTATCGCGCCGCCGATAATCCGCTCGTCGATATCCTCACCGCCGCCATGGCCGTATCCAGCCGCCGGGCAACCGAACTCGGCGAGGCCATTACCGCACGCGGCGGCACCGGACAGCTCACCGCCCGCCCCAACTCCCCCGGACGCAACGATGCGATAGCGCTGACCGTGGTCGTCGCGGTCTGCATCGGCGCGGTCCTACTCGATCTGCTCACCTGATCGGCGATACTGGCCCGGTGCCGGACCACAACGACAATGTGCCCGCGTGGCAGCGCAAGACGGACGGAGAGTCCCGGGTCGCGGTCACGCTGTCCGTGTTGGTGATCGTCGGGTTGCAGTTCGGGCCGCTGAAGAAGCTCTGGCCGCAGCCCATTTGGCTGCTGCTGCCCGCACTCGAAGCCCTGTTGCTCGGTGCACTGGTGGTGGTGAATCCGTTTCGGCTCAACCGGGAAGAGCGGTGGCTGCGCAATAGTGGCCTACTGCTGACCGGACTGCTGAGTCTGGCCACCGCGATCTCGGCCGCTCGTCTGGTGGCCGCACTGATCCGTTGGCCCCGGGGGTGGGCCTACGACCTCGAGAGCACCCTCAGCGATCCCGTGAACCTACTCGAGTTGGGCGGGGCGGTCTGGTTGACCAATGTGGTGGTATTCGGCCTCTGGTACTGGGAGTTCGATCGCGGCGGCCCCGCGGCCCGCGCCTATGCGCGAAAGCCGTTGCCGGACTTCCTGTTCGTCCAGATGCAGAACCCGGAGCTGACCGAAACCGAATGGGAGCCGGAGTTCTTCGACTATCTGTATCTGTCGTTCACCAATGCGACGGCGTTCAGCCCGACCGATGTGATGCCGATGTCGCGGTGGGCGAAGGCGATGATGATGGTGCAATCGGCGATTTCGCTGGTGCTGGTGATCTTGGTGATCGCCCGTGCCATCAACGTTCTGCAACCGCTCTGATGAGCGTATAGCCAAGAGCCATAGCAAGATTCGTCGCTACCGAGCAAAAATAAATGCCCCGAAAGGTATTCCTCGAAACCTTTCGTACACGGTACATTGTCATCGGAGCGCTGTTCTCTCGATCACATCGTGGCTCTGCCTAGCGCCGGGGGGAGGATTTTCCGCGTGCGGAGTGTTGCTACGGCTTGCAAGAACTGATGAAGATTGGACCACCGGAATGATTCTCCGCAAGATCACCGCGGCCGCCGTGCCGATCGTCGCCGCGGTCGCGGTCGGCGCGGGCACGGCCCATGCGCAGCCGAGTGCCGCGCCCCTGCCCGATATCGGTTACGAGGCAAAACTGGTGGGCGACAAGATCGTCACCACGCTGACCAACGGGTCGTTCCAGATGTCGGCGAACACAGTGGACATCAAGGACATCGCGGGCAATACGGTCGTCACACTGCCGCTGTCGTTCCGACAGGACGGCTACGAATTCGCGCTGCCGCATGAGGTCGAGGATGCGGGCCGGGTGCTGGAGTTGACCGCGGTCAAGGACTACACGCAGGCGCACCAGGTGGCGACGCCGATCGCGTCACCGCGGGAGAATATGCGTGCACAGGACAACTTCCTGACCCAGTTCGGCATTGCCACCGCGATCGGCGGTTTTCTCGGCACGGTGATCGGCGCCCTGGTCGGCCTCGCCGGCATCGTCGGCGGACCGACCGTGATCGCCAGCGTCATCGCCGGTGCCGGTATCGGCGGCGTCATCGGCACCATCGTGGTCGGCGGACCGGCACTGGTCATCGCGGGCATCGATCTGGTCAGCACCCTCGCCGCTGCGCCCGGCACCACCAAATGGCAGGACCCGCCGGTCAAATAGGGTCGCGAACAGGACTCCAGCCGCGGCGCGCGACGAATCCCCGTAGCGCGCCGCATCTTTCGTATTTATCGGTCGTGACAGCCGGGGGCCACCGGTATACCGGCGAAGCGATCGGCGAGGAAGCCCATCGCACCGGGCGCCTCACCGAGGGCGGTCGCATCGTGTCCCGGCAGTGCCGAGTACACCGAGCTGATATCGGCACCCTGCGCGCAATACCGGCCGAGCAGGTCGGTGAATCCCGCAACGGGGATCACATCATCAGTTGTGCTGTGGTACAGGTACATCGGCGCGACCGGCGCACTGCCACCCAACTCCTGTGAGTCGGTCGCCGCCCGGAAGTACGGGTGGAAGAACACATCCGGCACGGTGGCGAAATCATCGACGTGCGCGTTGACGTACTTGACAACGAAATCCGGACCGCAGGCCGCCGCATCCTCGACCACCGCCGCGCGACCGCGCTCGTTGAGCAGTTCGAACACACCGGAATCCGGCTCGTTCTTCATGATCGCACCCAGCACAAGCATGGCCAGCCCCGCCTGCGCGGTGCCGTCGACGCCACGGGCCATGGCCGGCCAATCTGCGGGCACCCCACCCGAGGTGATCCCCGCGAACTGGATATCGGGCGCGTATTCCGGTTGCAGCTGGGCCGCCCACAGGGTGGCGAAGGCACCGCCGGAGTAACCCCACGCGCCGATCGGACTCGCCGGTCCGACCCCGTCCGGCGCGAGCTCGCGAGCGGCACGGATCCCGTCGAGCACGGTGCGGCCGGAATCGACGCCGTCGAGGAATCGGGAGTCCGGGCCCTCGTGGTCGCTGGCCACCACCGCCCAACCGCGCCGCAATGCCTCGGCAATGAACAGCGTATCGATATAGGTATTCGCAGCACCGAGATCCCAGCCACCGCGCAGCGCATACGATGGCGCGCACCGGGCGCCGAGACTGTCCTCGGCGATCTGGTACGACAGCAGCGGCCGCTGGCCGGGACCGAACCAGGGCCAATTCGGGACCAGCACGGTGGCCATGCCCGGGATCGGCCAACCGTTCCCGTCATTGGTCCGGTACTGCACCTGCCAGGCCGAAACCGGAAGCGGCAGACCGTACAACGCGATCGAGCGGGCGCGCAACATGGCACCGGCGGGGTATTCGCCGACGTCGGCCGGGGCCGCATAGAACGGATCCTGGTCAGGGGTGGGCACCGCTCTAGCGACGGGTACGCAAGCGAACGCCACCATCGCGAGGATGATCGGTATCGCTGCGGGAGTTGATATCCGGTGACTTCCGACGAATGGTGCATGCAAGTTTTTCATCGGGGCCTCCAGTGTTCCGACGCGGCGCGACGCACAACACGCCGGGAACGCGTCTGCGCCGACTTCCGCCCGAGCTCGAGTGCCATAAACGGTACTGCCTGATCAGAGGCCCCGGCAACGGTCATTCGGGGGCATCGGCAACGCCGCGCATGTCCGATTTCCGACATGGTTACAGTTGGGACGAAGCGGGCTCCGGCACGCTTCGAAAGTGGCTATCGCGCAACCGAAGCACCGTCTGGCCGTACCCCGGCCGTGACCGGCATCGAATAGGAGTGAGCTGACCATGCGGCATGGCAACGGACTGGACATTCCCGAAGGACTCGCCGATGTGTGCGCGCCGCACCGCATGGCGGTGATCGTCTACGACATGCAGGTCGGCGTGCTCTCCCAATTGCCGGACGGCCCCGAGATCATCGAGCGGGTGGCGCGCATTGTCGAGGCGGCCCGGCGCGGCGGCTATCCGATCATCTTCCTGCGGCACTTCTTCCTGCCGCGCCGACTCAGCGGGACCTTCGCGCTGCGAATGGCAATGAGCTGGCAGCAGGTCGATTCCGTGGACGATGTGAAGTTCATCCTGCAGCGCGACACCCCGGCCTTCGAACTGGTCCCGGAGCTGCGGCCGACGGCGGACGAAGTAGTCTTCGACAAGACCTCGATGTCGGCATTCGAGGGCACCCCCTTGGCCGCGGTGCTGCGCGATCTCGGCATCGGCGCATACGCGATCACCGGCGTCGCACTGGAGATCGGCATCGCACCGACGGTCACCCATTCCACCGATCTCGGCTTTGTGCCGGTGATCATCAGCGATGCCGTCGGCGGCCGCGATAAGGAGGCGATGGCGCGGGCCTACGACGAATTCGAATTCCAGGGACACGCCATGGTCACCGACAGCGCGACCATCATTCCGCTGCTGGCCCGCGAACAGAGCTGACCGACCGCGTGCGGCTGGCGGATCGGCAGATCCGATCCGCCAGCGGCGAACTCAGCTGTCCTTGTGGATGGCCTTCTTCGCGGCGTCCTGCGCCGCGTCGACCTGGTTCGCGAACTTGCCGTCGGTCTGCTTGTCGACGAGATCGCCCACTTTATCGATGGCGGTATCCACCTTGTCCGCATGCTGCTGGGCCAGGTCCATGGCCTTATTCGCCAGATTCTTGAAATCCACCGCGCACTCCTCGTTTTCGAGCCGACACAACCGCGAACTCACGATACCCAGCGAATACCCGAATCAACCGGCAAACCATCAGCGACCACCGTCACACTCGGTTCGCCGACCGATCAGCCGACCCAGGCGGGATGCCAGAGGCGACCGGTCTCGGTCCAGTTCATGAAGCGCACGGTCCCACCGAGTTTCGGCGCCACCCACACCGCGTCCGCACGTTCCTCGGCGGTGAGGTCATTGTCGAACGGGGTGGTCTTGCGCCCCAACCTGCCGAGCCGCTCGGCCAGATCGCGCATGACCGGCTCGCTGAAACCGGTGCCGACCCGCCCCACGTAGTACAGCCTGCCGTCATGCGGTATGCCGACCAGCAGCGATTTGAAGTTGCGGGCGTCGCTGCGCCGCCAACCGCCGATCAGTACCTCCTGGGTGCGCCAGTTGCGCTGCTTCACCCACGAATGTCCGCGCTTGCCGGGCAGATACACCGAATCCCGGCGCTTGGCGACCACACCCTCCATCCGCTGCTCCTGACTCTGGCGCAGCGCATCGGCGCCGGAGCCGTCCAGTCGCGGCGGCACGATCAGCGAGGGCGCGTTCGCGGCGAGCGCCTCGAGCACCCGCCGACGGTCCGAATACCGTTTGCGGATCAGCGAGGTCCCGTCCAGATACAGCACATCGAAGGCGACGAACACGGCACGGGCCGCATCTGCCTGCAGCAGACCGAGATTGGCCACTCCGTGATCGTCGAACACCACGGCCTCGCCGTCGAGGACCACATCATGGTCGGCCAATTCGGTCGCGAGCACCGCAATCCCGGGATAGCGATCGGTCACCGTATTACCCCGTCGGCTGCGCAATGTCAGTGCGCCGGAGGAGATTTCGGCGATCAGCCGGAAGCCGTCCCATTTGGTTTCGAAGCACCACTCGGCATCGTCGAGCTCGCCGACCTCGCCCGCGGTCGCGAGCATCGGCGCGAGGCCACGTGGCAGCGGCACCGGCCCAGCGGGTTTCGGCACGGTGATCGCGGCGAGCGGTCCGACCGGACCGCTGGCGGGCCGCTGTGCACCATCGTCCGATCCGTCCTCCGGTGGCGACTGGTCGCGCATCAGATGCATCAGCCACTGGGTGCCATTGGTCCGGATCAGTGCGTAGCGACCCCGCAACCGCTCGCCGTGAAAGGTGACGATGACCTCGTCCGGGCGCCACTTCTCGGTCTCGTACGTGCCGGAATCCCAGATGGTCATCTCCCCCGCACCGTACTGTCCCTTGGGAATTGCACCGTGAAAGTCCAGGTACTCCAGCGGATGATCCTCGGTGTGCACGGCGAGCCGGTTCTGTTTCGGGGTGGTCGGCGGGCCCTTCGGAACCGCCCATGACACCAGCACACCATCACGTTCCAGCCGCACGTCCCAATGCAGCCGCCGCGCGTGGTGCTCCTGGACGACGAAGCGATTGTTCGCACCGGGCGTCGGCGCATCGGACGGCACCGGTTCCGGAGTCGCCGCCGCATCGCGCATCGACCGGTACTTCGTCAACGCGTCGGCCATCGGCGGATCCAGTTCGGCGAGCAGATCGCCGCCATCGCGCCAGCGGGCGAGCACCTCATCGAACCGCAAGTGCCGCAGCATCTTCCGGTTCTCGATCTCGGACCAGGCGCGCGGTGCGGCCGCATTCGGTTCGGCCCGGCCGCGCAGCGAATACGGTGCGATGGTGGTCTTGGACGGATTGTTCTGACTCCAGTCCAGGAAGACCTTCCCGCCGCGCGCCGATTTCGCCATCGTCGCGGTCACCAGATCCGGATGCAGCTTTTCCAGATTCGTCGCCACCTGCTTGGCCACGGTGGACGCGCCACCCGGACTCAACTCCCGGTCCAAGGGGACATAGATATGAATTCCCTTGCTACCACTGGTAACCGGGAACGCGTGCAGCCCGATGCCCTCGACCATATCGCGCACGGCCAGCGCGACCTGCGCGCATTCGGCAAGTCCGGCGCCGGGACCGGGATCGAGGTCGAAAACCAGCCGGGTGGCCGGGCCGACCCGGTCACCGTCGAAACGCCATTGCGGCACATGGACTTCCAGCGCCGCCTGCTGCCCGATCCAGGCCAGTCCGGCCTCGGAATCGATGACCGGATAGACGACTTTACGACCGGAATGCTCGATGCCGTGGCGCTCCAGCCACGACGGTGCGTGTTCGGCGAGATTCTTTTCGAAGAAGGGTGGTTCGTCGACCCCATTGGGCCAGCGCTTGCGGGTGACCGGCCGCCCCGCGATATGCGGCAGCATGGCGGGCGCGATGGCCGTGTAGTACGCGATGACCTCGCCCTTGGTGGTTCCGGTCGCCGGATACAGCACCTTGTCGAGGTTGCTCAATTCAACCTCTATGCCCGACCGGCCCGGGCCGCCACCGAATTCCCGGCGGGTCACCATAACTGAAGTTTAGGGGCGGGGACCGACAGAAACCGGTCCCCGCCACAGATCAGGCCGGTGGTTGTCCCGGTTCCTCGGGCGCGGCAGCGGGCGGCTCCGTCGGCTTGGCGACGGGCGGCTTCGCTGACTCGGCGGCAGGCGGCTCCTCCGACGCGGCGGCAGGCGATGCGGTTTGATCCGAGGGGACCGCCTTCTTGGCGGCCTCGGACACCTTGCCGATCTTGTCGGTGTATTTGTGGCCGGTCTTGTCGTCGATGAAGCTACCGGCTTTGTCGACCGCTTCGTTGATCTTGTCGGCGTTCTTGGCCGCCGCATCCTTACCCTTGCCGACCAGATCTTTCAGGGTGTCCACGAGACTCATGCCTGCATTCCTTCCTGTCGACGAACCGCAGAGATGTTCACCCCATATCCTCCCACCAGGAATCACCGGTGGGCAGGCCATTGGGATCGACGCGCTGTCCCGGCATGGGCACCGCGACCGCGGTACCGGCCGCCCTGGCCGCCTCGACCATCCGGCGTACCGGCTCCGACCACCCGTGGAAGGCCAGATTGAAGGTCGCCCAGTGGATGGGCACCAGTAGCCCGTGCCCGGGATCGCCGACACACAGATCGGCGTGCGCCCGAACCGCCTCCTCCGGGTTCATATGCACATCCGGCCATGCCTCGTCGTATGCCCCGATCGGCAAGAGCGTCAGATCGAATGGGCCGAGCGCGGCACCGGCCTCGGCGAAAGCCTTGGTATACCCGGTGTCACCGCCGAAGTACACCCGACGGGTCGGGCCGACAATGGACCAGGACGCCCACAGCGTGGTGTTGCGCACCAGTCCGCGACCGGAGAAGTGCCGCGCCTCGGTGCAGGTGAGCACCAGATCGGTGTCATCGCGCTCGCGCCCCAGCGATGCGAGGGAAATCGAACCGCCCCAATCCAATTCGACGATCCGATGCTCCGGCACACCCCAGTGCCGCAGATGCGCTCCGATGCCGATCGGCACCAGAAAGGGCGCCGCCTGGCCGAGTACCAGCTGGCGAATGGTGGCCTTGTCCAGATGGTCGTAGTGATCGTGCGAGATGAGCACCGCGTCCACCGGCGGCAGCTCCGCCAGCGGCGTCGGTACCGGGTGCAGCCGGGCCGGACCGACCAGCGCGGACGGCGAAACCCGTTCACTCCATACCGGATCGGCGAGGATCCGGTACCCGTCCACCTCGATCAGGGCCGACGCGTGCCCGTACCAGGTGACCGCGAGATCGGCGGCCTCGGTCGGCACCTCGGGGGTCGCCAGCGGGACCGCGCCGCGCGGACGACCGGCGTTGCGCCGGGTCAGCGCCGAAAACAGCAGAGACGGAGCCGCACCCGAGACGAACTGGGTGCTCGGCTCGGTGTTGTGGAACTGCCGATTGCGATAGCTCACCGCGCCGGCGGCATAGGGCTGGATGGCATTGATCGATGCGCCGATCGCGGAGGGGATATCCCAGACCGCGCGCACCACCCAGGTGATGCCGACCGCGCCCGCCGCCGCTGCGAGAAGTTTTCCCGGTTTCATTATCGCCCCACGAATTTCGCCGCACGCTTCTGTTGCCTGGCCAATCGTCCCTCCTGGGCGTCCTGACTGGTCCACGCCGCCTCCAGCGCCGCACGCTGCTGCGCATTGTCCGGGTCGCGGGTGCCGTCGTCGTTGAGTACCAGCTTCATATGACGTAGCGATAGCGGCGCCAGTTCGGCAATCGATTTGGCCCAGTCCTGCGCATCGGCCAGGGTGCCGAGCCGGTTGGCGAAGCCGAAGGTATAGGCGTCGGCCGCCGATACCGATTCCGCGCCGAGCAGTATGGTCCGGGCCGGACCGGCGCCGATCAGCGATACCAGCCGCCGCACGGTCCAGCGGTCGACGGTAATGCCCAGCTTGGCGGCCGGGATGGCGATATAGGCGTCGGGTTCGATGACCCGCAGATCCGAGGCCAGCGCGATCTGCAAGCCAGCGCCGATGGCGGCGCCATTGATCGCCGCAATCACCGGGACCGGTACCGATTCGATGGTGCGCAGCATGTCGAGCAGGACACCGAGGAAATCGTCCGAGTGGACGCCGGACAGGTCCGCGCCCGCACTGAAGACCGGTCCCTGGCCGGTGAGCACGATCACCCTGGCATCCTCGGCCGCGGTCGACACCGCATCTCGCAACCGCGAGACGAGTTCGATGTTGAGCGCATTACGCCGCGCCTCGCGCTGTAGTTCGATGGTGACAACACCATCGTCGCGGCTAACTCCGAGCATGCATACTCCCCAGCTGACCGGTTCTAGTGGTTACATCAACTCTGCCACAGGTGGCGGCACATACCGACCATGCCGATACGATCTCCGCTTGTGCCGACAGACTTCTCCATCCTGGTGATCGGTGCTGGTCAGGCCGGGCTGTCGACCGGTTACCACCTGCAGCGTCTCGGATTGCGCCCCGAACAGGACTTCCTCATCGTCGATCATGCGCCGGGACCCGGCGGCGCCTGGCAATTTCGCTGGCCATCGCTGACCCTGACCACCGTCAATCGGGTACACGACCTGCCGGGGATGTCGTTCGCCGAGACATTGCCGCCCGATTCCGATGCCGTACCCGCGGCGACCGCGGTGCCGCGCTATTACGAGCTCTACGAGAAGCGCTTCGATCTGCGGGTCCACCGCCCGGTTTCGGTGACCGTGGTCTGCGACCGCAATGCGGACGGAACCCCGTGCGCCGCAGGCACGGACCTGGCGGCCGGGCGCGGCACGACGCTGAATGTCGAGACCGATACCGCGGGCACCATCCGGGTGCGCGGCCTGATCAATGGCACCGGCACCTGGGAGCGTCCCTTCATCCCGCACTATCCGGGCGCGGAGACCTTCACCGGACGGCAGCTGCACACTCACGACTACCGCACCGCCGACGAATTCGCTGGTAAGCATGTCGTCGTGGTCGGCGGCGGAGTGTCGGCGGTCCAGCTGCTCGACGAGATCTCGCAGGTCACCACCACCACCTGGGTGACACGGCGGGAACCGGTATTCCGCGATGGGCCGTTCGCCGAGGCGGATGGCCGCGCCGCCGTCGCCATCGTGGAGGACCGGGTGCGGCGCGGGCTGCCGCCGGGTTCGGTGGTCTCGGTCACCGGACTGCGGCTCGACGATCGGGTGCGTGCCGCGCAGGCCCGTGGTGCGCTGACCCGGCGGCCGATGTTCGCGAGCATCGAACCGAATGGGGTGCGCTGGGCCGACGGCTCGTTCCAACCGGCCGATGTGATCCTGTGGGCGACCGGATTCCGCAGTTCACTGGACCATTTGGCGCCAATGCGCCTGCGTGGCCCCGGCGGCGGCATCACCATGACCGGCCGCCTCGCCACTCGGGTAGCGGTCGACCCGCGCATTCATCTGATCGGCTACGGCCCGTCGGCGAGCACCATCGGCGCCAACCGAGCCGGACGCGCAGCCGCCCAGGAACTCACCGAGTACCTGGGGTTGCGATAGCGCGAGGGGCTACATCCCGATCGTGAAAGTGGCCGGATCGGGACCGATCCGGGATCCGCTGTCCAGCGCGTTGATGGCGTCCATCTGTTCGCGGGTGAGTTCGAAGCCGAAGACATCGAAATTGGCGGCGATGCGCGACGGGGTGACCGACTTCGGGATGACGATGATGCCCAACTGCAGATGCCAGCGGATGATCACCTGGGCCGGAGTGCAGCCGACCTGACTGGCAATGGCGACGATGGTCGGATCATCGAGCAGCGTGCCCTGACCGAGCGGACTCCACGCCTCGGTGGCAATGGCGTTCGCATCGTGGAAGGCGCGCAGCTCGCGCTGGGCCAGCCGGGGATGCAGTTCGATCTGGTTGACCACCGGAATCTCACCGGTCTCGCCGATGAGTCGGTCGAGGTCGCCGACGGTGAAGTTCGAGACGCCGATCGAGCGGACCCGGCCGTGGGCCTTCAATGTCTGGAATGCCTTGAAGGTCTCTACATAGCGATCGGCCTGCGCCATCGGCCAGTGGATGAGGTAGAGATCGAGGTAGTCCAGACCGAGCCGGGCCATGCTGACGTCGAAGGCGCGCAGCGTGGAGTCGTAGCCCTGTTCGGAATTCCACAGTTTGGTGGTGACATAGATCTCATCGCGCGGCAGCCCGGATTCCCGGATGGCGCGACCGGTGCCCTCCTCATTGCCGTAGATCGCGGCGGTGTCGATGCTGCGATAGCCCGCCTCCAGTGCGGCGGTGACGACCGGGTAGACGTCATCGGGCGGAACTTGGAACACACCGAAGCCGAGCTGCGGGATCACGTTCCCGTCGTTCAGCACGATCGAAGGGATGGTGCAGGTCTCGCTTCTGAAGGTCACAGTCCGACCGTAGAAGTGCCGTGCCGAGTCGTCAACGAAAGCCCTCCGCGTGTTGGCCACCGGTTTGCCGGTTGCCACGCGATTTGCGCCGGTTGTCGGAGTCGCTCAGGATTCGGGCAGACCGAGGCGGCGGTAGCGGGTGTGCCGGGATGCGCGCAGGTCGTCCAGCGGTCGGGCGCGCAGACCGGTCAGCTCCTCGGCAATGGCGGCGACCATGCGGCGGGCGAAGTCGACCGGTTCGTCAGCGGCGTCGGGAAATTCGGGGACGATGCGATCGACCACACCGTCGGCGAGCAGATCGGCGGCCCGAATGCCCTGTGCCGCGGCCAACTCCGGGGCGTGGGCGGTGTCGCGGTAGACGATCGCGCTGGCGCCCTCCGGCGGCAGCGGCGCGAGCCAGCCGTGGGTGGCGGCCAGCACGCGGTCGGCCGGGAGCAGGGCCAGTGCACCGCCGCCGGTGCCCTGGCCGAGCAGGATCGAGATGGTCGGGGTGTCCAAGGTCACCAGATCCGCTATGCAGCGCGCGATTTCCGGTGCGAGTCCGCGTTCCTCGGCCTCCTTCGACAGCGCCGCGCCGACCGTATCGATCACCAGCACCAGCGGTAGCCGCAACTCCTCAGCAATCGCCATACTGCGGCGTGCCTCCCGCAGCGCGGCCGGTCCCATGGTGTGTTCGCCCTGCTGCCCGGAGCGGTCGTGGCCGAAGACCACGCACGGCTGGCCGCGGAAACGAGCCAGTGCGTGCACGATCGTGCGATCGGATTCGCCCTGGCCGGTGCCGCTGAGCGGCACCCGTTGCGTCACATGGCGCAAGAGGTCACGAATACCGGGCCTGCCGGGACGGCGCGAGATCCGCACCGAATCCCAGGCCGAGACAACGTCATTCGCCTCCGCACCGGTCGAGTCCACGCGATCCGGCGACGTACCGGAGCCGTGCACCGTTGCCGCCCAACCGGGTTCGGCCGCAACGGGATCCGGCACGCCGCTCAGAACGCTCAAGGCGCGGTGCGCGATCCGGCGGAATACCGGCACCGGCAGCACCCCATCGATCACACCGCTGTGGTACAGATTCTCCGCGACCTGCACGCCCTCCGGAAAATCCCGGCCGTACAACGCCTTATAGACGCGCGGGCCGAGAAACCCGATCAGCGCACCGGGTTCGGCGAAGGTGATATGCCCGAGCGAACCCCAGGACGCGAAGACGCCGCCCATGGTGGGATTGCGCAGATAGACCAGATACGGATATCCGGCCGCCTTGTGCGCCGCGACCGCACCCGCGATCTTCACCATCTGCACGAAAGCGACTGTGCCCTCCTGCATTCGGGTGCCACCGGAGGTCGGCGACGCGACCAGCGGCAAACCGAGTTCGGTCGCGCGCTCGACCGCCACGACGATCCGCTCCGCCGCGGCTACACCGATCGAACCCGCCAAAAAACCGAACTCGCAGGCGATTACGGCCACGCGACGGCCACGCAGCAGACCTTCACCGGTGAGTACAGACTCATCGGTCCCGGCCGTCAGCGCGGCCTTACGCAGATCCTCGCGGTACCGCGGGGACGCGGCCACCGTCACCGGTGGCCGGTCCCAGCTGATATACGAGCCCGAATCGAGCAGTTGCCCGAACAGCTCCCGCGCGGAAATCCTCACCGAGCGAGCTTAGCCACTCGCTCCGCAGGGGCTCAGTAGCCTTGCATGACCTTGCGTAGGGCGTATTCGGTGAGCGAAACCAGCGCCTGCTTGGCGGGCTCGCGACGGCGGGCGTCGATGGACAGGATCGGCACATCCGCAGGCACCGCGAGGGCCTGACGGATGTCCTCGATCGGATACCGCGGTGCGTCGTCGAATTCGTTGAGCGCAACCAGGAACGGCAGGTTGCGCGCCTCGAAGTAGTCGACTGCGGCGAAGCTGTCCTCGAGTCTGCGGGTGTCGACCAGCACCACCGCGCCGATGGCGCCGCGGATCAGGTCGTCCCACATGAACCAGAATCGGTACTGGCCCGGCGTACCGAACAGGTACAACACCAGATCGTCGGCGAGGCTGATCCGGCCGAAGTCCATCGCCACCGTGGTGGTCGACTTCATCGGAATGCCGGTCAGATTGTCGATTCCGGTGCTGGCATTGGTGACCAAAGCCTCGGTGCGCAGCGGAACGATCTCCGAAACTGCACCAACCAACGTGGTCTTGCCAACACCGAAGCCGCCTGCGACGACAATCTTCGCCGAAGTCGGCTTACTGGTACGGGTATCGACCTGCGCCGTCGAATCAAATACGCCGGAGTCCACTGAGAACCCTTTCGATCAGCTCGCGACGCTCATCGTCGCTGGAATCGTCTTTCAAAGTCGCCGACACTCGCACATGCCCGGCCTCGATGAGGTCGGCCACCAGCACGCGGGCCACCCCAATGGGGATACCCAAACGCGCTGCCACTTCGGCAACGGACGGCGATTCTCTGCACAACTCCACGATGGACGTCTCGATGTTGGTCAGTTCGAACTGCCGCTCCAAGGCGACCGGATGCGATGCGACGAGTGCCTCCAACGCCAACTCGACCGCGGGCCGGGTGCGACCCGCAGTCAAGGAGTACGGGCGAACGAGGCTGGGCTCGGCGCTCCCCATGCGGTGATCGTCTATGTCCATCCCACCATCAGGAACCCATCGTGACGCGTGGCGTGGCCTGCACCGTCTGACCCACACGTTCGACCAACAGGGCCATTTCGTAACCGACCTGGCCGATATCGCATGACGTATTTGTCAGCACCGCGAGATAGGAGCCGTCGCCGACTGCCATGAGTAGCAGATAACCGTGCTCCATCTCGACCACCGACTGCAGCACGGTGCCGCCTTCGAATAGGTTCGAGACGCCCACCGAGAGGCTGGCAAGTCCGGCGGTGACAGCCGAGAGCTGTTCGGCGCGGTCCACCGGCAGCTGCGCGCTCGCCGCCATGAGTAGGCCGTCAGCCGAGACCAGGACGGCATGAGCTACGCCAGGAACCTCGTTGGCGAAGTTCGAAACCAGCCAATCCAGCTGACGATTCGTACCACCTAGATCGGGGTTCATCGGTCTCCTTTATCTCCGGTTAGGTTCATTGCCTTCATTGCGCGGCCATCCCGGACGCCCTGCTGGTGACGACTCAAGCTGGACCTGATCGTTTCTGGATCGCGACGCGTCGCGCGATCGGCGTTGCCGTTGACACCACCGGGGACCAGCCTCCCGCCCGGATTGCGTTGCGGCAACCCGGCAGCCGTCTTTGTTTCGTTCTGGGCCTCACTCGCGCGGCGAGCGGCCTGCCATCCTTCGTCACCCGGCGATTCGAAGGATGCCGCCACCTGAGACCGGTCCGCATTCGGATCCGAGAGCCACGCCGACATCATCTCGGCGAAGATCGGGGTGCCGCCCATTACCGAATCAGAATCGACCGCCGGCTGCAACCTGGTCTGGAAGAAAGACGCCGCCTTCTCCGGATCAGGCTTGAAGCTGTGCCGCCCTGGATCGCGTGGTGCGGTTGAGGTTCCGCTCTCGGAGACCGCGGGCACCTCACCGCTCGCCGCGGGCTGGGTCAGACCGCGATCGCGCCGCGGCAGTGCGACACCCGGCGGGACTTCCTGACGCGGCAGTGCGGTCGCACCCGGCTCCCGCTGGGGCAGACCGGGGATACCCGGCTCCCGCTGCGGGAGAGCATCGCGAGACGGCAAGCCATCGCGAGACGGCAAGCCATCGCGAGACGGCAAGCCATCGCGAGACGGCAAGCCATCGCGAGACGGCAGGCTATCGCGAGACGGCAGGCCATCACGCTGGTGCAGACCGTTCGACGGCCGTTGCGGCAAGCCGTTCGGCGTCTCGCGCTGCGGCAGATTCGCCGCGGGCGACTGCCGCTGCGGCAGACCGCCCGACGCCGACTCACGCTGCGGCAGACCACCGGACGCCGACTCACGCTGCGGCAGACCGGTCGAACCCGCATCACGCTGCGGCAGACCACCACCCAAAGCCGACTCACGCAACGGCAGACCACCGGAAGCGGGATCGCGCTGCGGCAGACCCGAGCCGGTATCCCGCTGCGGCAGACCGCTCAGACCCGAATCCCGCTGCGGCAGACCGCCCGACGCCGACTCACGCTGCGGCAGACCGGTCGAACCCGCATCACGCTGCGGCAGACCACCACCCAAAGCCGACTCACGCAACGGCAGACCACCGGAAGCGGGATCGCGCTGCGGCAGACCCGAGCCGGTATCCCGCTGCGGCAGACCGCTCAGACCCGAATCCCGCTGCGGCAGACCATTCGCCCCGGCATCCCGCTGCGGCAGACCGCTGGCCCCGGCTTCACGCTGCGGCAAGCCGTTCGGCGTCTCGCGCTGCGGCAGATTCGCCGCGGGCGACTGCCGCTGCGGCAGACCGGTCGCACCCGGCTCACGCTGGGGCAGACCACCCGAAGCCGACTCACGCTGTGGCAGACCTGAACCGGCATCCCGCTGTGGCAGACCTGAACCGGCATCCCGCTCTGGCAGACCCGAACCGGCATCCCGCTGTGGCAGACCCGAGCCCGTGTCGCGGGCCGGCAGACCGGTCGCACCGGGCTCACGCTGCGGCAGACCGTTCGAACCCGACGAACGCTGTGGCAGACCACCAGCACCCTCGCGCGGCGGCACACCATTGGTACCCGGCTGACGCTGCGGCAGACCACCACCGACCGGACCACCCTCGGGCTGCGGCACCCCACTCGTGCCGGGCTGACGCTGTGGCAGACCACCACTACGTCCACCCGTCTCCCGACCGCCACCACCCAACGAATCGCTGCGCGATGCTGTATCCAGATTCCGCGGCGGCAGGCCGCCACCGGAGATGGTCGGCTCGGCGCCGGGCCGGTTCGGCGGCGGACCGCCGGGAGTGACATTGCGCTTGGGCAGGCTGGCCGCGGCTAGCTTGCCGCGCTGCGGACCGCTCGGCGCCGGTCCCGACGCGGGGCGCAGCGACGCACCCGACTGTGCCGAATCCTGGCGCAGTCCGGAAGATCCCGAGGCCATGGTCGAGCCGGGCGAACGCTGCGGCAGACCACCTGCGGCCGGAATCGGCCCACTCGTCGCGGACGGCGCCGGGCTGCTGACCGGAATCGGGCCGCTCACACCGGGATCGACGGTAACCATGACATTGCCGCCCGGCGTCCTGGTGATCGCACGCGTCTGCATCGCCGCCGGAGTCGACGGCCGCTGCGGACCACCGGCGGCAACCTGCGGCGCCGCCGCCTGCGGCATCGCGGTGGTCTGTCCCTGCCCGAGCACAATGAGCTTCATCGGAACATGCACGGTAACCGTGACACCGGGATCCCGCGCAGTATCGAAGGTCGGACGCAGCCGCACGGTGAGTCCATGCCGCTCGGCCAGTCGGCCGACCACGAAAAGACCCATGTGCCGGGCGGTATCCGGACCGGGTTCGGCGGTCTGCTCGAGCCGTCGGTTGATATCGGCCATCTCGGCAGGCGGCATACCGATGCCGCGGTCCGCGACCTCGATGAGCATGCCCTGATCGTGTCCCTGCGCGAAGGTGAACTTCACGTCGGTCTCCGGCGGCGAGGCGCGCAACGCGTTGTCCAGGAGTTCGGCGAACAGGTGCGCCATATCCGAGGCGGCGGGCTCGACCAGCGAACCACGCGGCGTGGCACCGAGCTTCACCCGTTCGTAGTCCTCGACCTCGGAGATCGCCGCACGCAGCACGTCCGCGATCTCGACCGGCGCGGACTTGCTGCGCCGTTGCCTGGTACCCGCGAGAATCAGCAGGTTATCGCCGTTCCGGCGCATACGAGCCGCGAGATGGTCCAGCCGGAACAGGTTTTCCAGCAGGCGGGGGTCCTTCTCGTCGTACTCCATCGCCTCGATCAAGCTGAGCTGATGGTCGACGAGCGACTTGGAACGCCGGGCCAGGGTTTCGAACATGTCATTGACCTGGGCACGCATCTGGGCCTGGTCACTGGCCAAACGCAGGGCCTGGCCGTGGATGTCGTCGACGGCCCTGGCCAGCTGACCGATCTCCTCGGCACTGCGGATCGGCATCGGTTCCAGCGGCACGTCCTCCGGGGACGCGCCGTTGCGCAGCTGGGCGACCTCATGCGGCAGATCGCTCTCGGCGACGCGCAGCGCCGCGAGGCGCAGCCGGTGTAGTGGCACGATCATCGAGCGCGCGACGAAGACCGCCAGCAACAGCGCGGCGAGAATGGTCGCGATGACGACCGCGGTGTAGGTCCACGCATCGGTATTGGCCGTGGACACCAGCGCACTCATCGCCGTGTCGATGTCCTTGGTCGACTTGTTGACCACGCGCTCGTAGACATCGAGGCTGCCGGTCAGCGAGTTCTTCAGATCACCGACCGGGATCTTGCCGGACTGTGCCTCCGGGCTGGTCAGCAGCGAGATCCGGTTATCGATACCGGCGCGCAGGTCGGCGATCGAGGAGTCGGCATCCGGGAAGCGGTGGGCGAGCACGTTGAGCATGGCCCGCTCGGTATTGGCCGCGGTGACCGCGCCCTGCACGCCCGCCGCCGAACCGCGCAGCACCTCGGGGAATGCGGCGACCTCACCGACCAGCGCGGCGCGGGTGTTCAGCGAGTCGACCAGCCGCAGCTTCGCCTGTTCGATGGCCTGGTCGCTGACCTGGCCGACCGTCGACTCGACGATGCGCACACTGTCGTTGCGGACCTTGTCGATCATGGCGATGATTTCGGCCGGTGTCTGCGTCGTAACGTTCTTGCCCTGCGCGCGCACGGCCTTGGCCTGGGTGATCATGCTGTCCAGCGACGCGCGAGCACCCGCGACACCGTCGACTTTGCCGACCGACTGCTCGGCATCGGCGATGGTCTTGTCGAGGTCCGCGAGGTTCTTATCGGACACGATCGACACGTTCGGCATGATCGAAATCATCTGCGAACCCGCCGTGGTCGCCGTCTGCGCACTCAGCGCGGTGACGGCCGGAATCGCCTCGATGTTCCCAGCGGCGGCGTCCAGTCGGTTCGCGTCGGCGAACTCGGTGGTAATCCTGGACACGCCGAGCCCAACTGCGACTGCCAGCGGAACGGCCAAGACCGCCGTAACCTTCCAGCGCAGGTCCCAGTTGCCGAGCGCCCAGCGTTTGCTGCCGGACCTTGCGGCGTCACGCATCTCCCACTCACTTTCCAAACTGGCCCCAACCACGTGCCATCAGCGAACCTAGACAATCGCATGCTGGCTCGACAGGCAGAGCTGGCCGAGGAACTGCGGCTGGCCGAGAAATTGCGTCTACGACGGCCCAAATAAGTGACATCAGATTCTAACGGATCAATAACAGCTTGGGTGACGTTGAGTATGGTTACGGGCCTTGACCTGCCGATAATTGGCAAAACCAAAGGTCGCGGCACCCACCCGGGCGTCGCGTGAAGTCTGCCACAATCGTGCTGATCTATCGAGGCGGGCATCGAGCGAGGCTAGGGAGCACGGTTTTGAGCACTGCATCGCGCAGCGATTCCATGGGGGGTGGTGGTCGGGAGACGGGCGGGCGCACTGCATCGCGCAGCGATTCCACGGGGGGTGGTGGTCGGGAGACGGGGCGGAATGAGTACCGGCCGGTGTATCAGACCTCGCTGGTCGATCCCGCCGAGTTCTGGGCCGAGGCGGCGGAGGCGATCGACTGGGAGGTCCCGCCAACCCAGATCGTCGACACCACGGCTCGCGCGATGGCCAGATGGTTTCCGGACGCTCGCCTGAATACCTCCTTCAACGCCCTCGACCGGCACGTGCACGGTGGTGCCGCGCCGAACGAAGTGAGCCGGGCCGATCAGCCCGCACTAATATACGACTCCGCTATGACCGGCACCAGTGGTGTTTTCACCTACGCCGAACTGCTCGCGGCGGTTGCCGAATTCGCCGGTGCGATGGTCCGTTTGGGCGTCTCGGCGGGTGACCGCGTCGTCATCTACCTGCCGATGATCCCCGAGGCCGTGATCGCCATGTTGGCCTGCGCCCGCATCGGCGCGGTGCATTCGGTGGTCTTCGGCGGCTTCGCCGCACCCGAACTCGCCGCCCGCATCGACGATGCCGAGCCTGTGCTCATCGTCACTGCCTCGGGCGGCTTGGAGCCGGGCCGGGCGGTCGACTATCCGCCGATCGTGCTGCGGGCGCTCGATCTCGCCGAGACCAGCGCGGCGCGCCACGTGATCGTGAAACAGCGCCCGCAGTTCCCGACGATCCACTTCCCCGCCCCACAGCCGGCCACCGAATCACTGCCGAGTTCGGCCCAGACCGTCGCGGCGCAATGGCTGGATTGGGACGATGCTGTCCGAGATGCGCCACCCGCCGATCCGGTGCCGGTCGCCGCGACCGATCCGCTCTACATCCTCTACACCTCGGGCACCACCGGGAAGCCGAAGGGCGTGGTCCGCGACAACGGCGGACATGCGGTCGCGCTGGCCTGGTCCATGCGCAATATCTATGACGTCGGTCCCGGCCAGGTGATGTGGGCTGCCTCCGATGTGGGCTGGGTGGTCGGCCACTCCTACATCGTCTACGCGCCGCTGCTGGTCGGCGCGACAACGCTGCTCTACGAAGGCAAGCCGGTCGGCACTCCGGACGCGGGTGCGTACTGGCGGGTGGTCGCAGAGCACAACGTCCGGGTGCTGTTCACCGCGCCGACCGCGCTGCGCGCCATCCGCAAGGCCGATCCCGATGCCGAGCTGGCGCACAGCTACGACCTGTCCGGCCTGCGCGCGCTGTTCTGCGCCGGGGAGCGCCTCGATCCGGCCACCTACGAGTGGGCCAGCGAAGTACTGCTCGCCGACCGGACGGACTGCCCCGTGGTCGACCACTGGTGGCAGACCGAGACCGGCTGGCCGATCTGCGCGAATCTGCTCGGCCTGCAACAGCTTCCGATCAAGGCGGGTTCGGCGTCGGTGCCGGTCCCCGGCTACCGGCTGCGGGTGCTCGACGCCGAGGGCAATCCGGTCGCGCCGGGTACCGAGGGCAATATCGTCATCGGGCTACCACTACCGCCCGGCACGCTGACCGGGCTATGGCGCGACGAAGATCGCTTCCAGCGTTCCTATATGTCGGCATTTCCCGGCCACTACCTCACCGGCGACTCCGGATACTTCGATGAGGACGGCTACCTCTACGTACTCGGTCGCAGCGACGACGTGATCAATATGGCCGGGCACCGGCTCTCCGCTGGCAGCATCGAGGCCGCCATCGCCGGACATGCCGCGGTCGCCGAATGCGCGGTGATCGGGCTGCCCGATGAACTCAAGGGCCAGCGGCCGATCGCATACGTGGTGCTCAAATCCGGCGTCGAAATCGATCCGGAGCGCCTCCGCGAGGAACTGGTCGCCCGGGTGCGCGAGCAGGTCGGCGCAATCGCCACCCTGCACGACGCCGTCATCGTCTCCGCACTGCCCAAGACCAGATCGGGCAAGATCCTGCGCAAGACCCTCCGCCAGATCACCGCGGGCGATACCTATGAGGTGCCGTCCACCATCGAAGATCCCTCGGTGCTTGCCGCACTGGAAGTGCAGATCCGGGCTAGCCGTCTGCAGGAGTCGGGACCCGAAGCCGTCGCCCCGAACGGCGATCCCATTGTGCCGTCATAACTTTGCGGCACCGCGGCGTTACACCCCTTAGGGAATCCTCAGGGATAGCTCACACCTGTGCCAGCGCTGGGCAATAGCGTCTGATGCGCTGGACCACAGCACTGATCGAAGACGTAGACCCGTAGATCTGGAGGCACAGATGAAACTCTTCCGCAGTCGCCCGGCCGTCGCCGCGCTCGCCGCAGGCGCAACCGCCAGTGTGGCCGTGTTGCTCTCCCCGGCCATCGCAGCCGCGGATCCGATGACACTGGCCGGGCCGCTGCTGAGTTCCGACTGCACCTTCGCGCAGGTCGATGCGGCACTGCACGCCAAAGCACCGCAACTGGCGGCGATGCTCGACGCCAATCCGACCCAGAAGGCCGAACTGCAGCGCAAGTTCGACCAACCGGTCGAGCAGCGCCGCGCTGAACTCCAGGCAATGATCAACGAGAACCCGGGCGCCGCGAAGGATGCGGAGAACGATCCGCGCGCCAACAGTCTGGCGGAAACCATCCGCACGGTGGCCGCGACCTGCCACAACTACTGACGGCCGTCCGACACGCCGAGCTGACTCCCCGGATACCGACCGGCCGACCGATCCGGCAAGCACATGGGTAACTCGCCGGGTACGCCCGACAATGCCGAGGCACCCACTGCGGGACCTACCCCAAAACATGGGAACACCTGCTGGTATGGCCGGAATATCCGGGGAGCTGGGGGAGCAGAATGAACGATGTGACCATCGAACGCAGCGTGAACCCGACCGTCCTTGTCGTCGACGATGACGAGGACGTACTCGCATCGGTCGAGCGCGGGCTGCGCCTGTCCGGCTTCCAGGTTCGGGTCGCCAGGGATGGCGCCGAGGCGCTGCGCAGCGTGACCGAGCAGGCGCCGGACGCGGTGGTGCTCGATATGAATATGCCGGTGCTCGACGGCGCGGGCGTGGTGACGGCATTGCGCGCACTCGGCAATGATGTCCCGATCTGTGTGCTCAGCGCCCGCGCCTCCGTCGACGACCGGATCTCCGGACTGGAATCCGGTGCCGACGACTATCTGACCAAGCCGTTCGTGCTGGCCGAATTGGTAGCGCGGATAAAGGCTTTGCTGCGCCGCCGCTCGGACGCCCCGGCCTCGGCCACCCCCGGCGCGATCGCGGTCGGACCGCTCGAGGTCGATGTCGCCGGATACCGCGCACTGCTGAACGGGCGCGAAATCGAGCTCACCAAACGCGAATTCGAACTGCTGTCCACCCTGGCGCGCAATGCGGGCGTGGTGCTGAGCCGCGAGCGGCTGCTGGAATTGGTGTGGGGCTACGACTTCGCCGCCGATACCAATGTCGTGGATGTCTTCGTCGGATATCTGCGGCGCAAGCTGGAGGTGGAGCGCACGCCCCGGCTCCTGCACACCGTCCGCGGCGTCGGGTTCGTGCTGCGAGCGCCCAAGTGAGTGCGCCATGACACCGGCGCCCCAGCTGACCTCCGGCCCAGCGACTCCCGCAAAACGGCGGCGGCGCACATTCTCGCTGCGCACCCGGGTGGCCGGAGCGGCCGCGGTCGGGGCGATCATCATTGTCACGATCATCGGTGTGCTCTCCTCACGGGCCATCGAGCGCAATAATCTGGCCCAGACCGATCAGCAGCTGACCATCGCATCGCGGCTGGTGCTGATCGATTCGGTGCTTGCTGTCGGCGTGCTCGGTCTGGTCGGTCCGACCTATGACATGGCGGTGACGGTCCGCGATAACAACACGATCGTGGCGAGCACACCCATTCGCCTGCCCGAACAGCCGATCGGATCGCATTCGGTCACCGTGAACGGCACGCCGTTCCGCGTGCTCACCACCACCGAGAACCAGCCAGCGGGACGGGTTGTCTCGCTGGGCATTCCGGCCACCGACGCGGCACGGGCAACCGCCGAGCAACAACGCTGGGTGCTGGCCGGAGCCGGATTGGCGATCGCCACCGCGGCCGCACTCGGCTGGCTGCTCGCGGGCCGTGCGGTGCGCCCGATCGTCGATCTGACCCGACAGGTCGGCGCGCGCAGCGGATATCGCGATCCGGACAATCCACAGGCACCGGTCGACGGGTCCGGAGTCAAGGAGGCGGAAAAACTCGCCGAGGCGGTGAACACCCTGCTACAGCGGGTGGATCAGGCGCAGAGCGAAACCGCCGCCGCACTGGAAACCGCAAGGGATTTCGCGGCCGTGTCCGCACATGAACTGCGCACACCCCTCACCGCGATGCGCACCGATCTCGAGGTGCTGCGCACCCTCGATCTGGACGAGGCGCAGCGCGCCGAAATCCTCGCCGACGTGCAGCGCAGCCAGGGCCGCGTCGAAACCACCTTGGCCGCACTGGAACGTCTGGCGTCCGGCGATCTGACACATGAGCGCGATCATGTAGCAACCGACGTCGGCGATCTGTGCGATCAAGCCGCGCACGATGCCATGCGGCACTTCCCGGGACTGAGCGTACGCATTGATACCGATGCCGAACTGATCACCCGCGGCCTGCCCGCCGGACTGCGGCTGGCGGTGGACAATGCCCTGGCCAACTCGGTCAAACACGGCAGTGCCACCGAGGCAGTGGTCTCCGCGCACCGAATCCCCAATGGCCACATACTGATCACCGTCGACGACAATGGCCGCGGCATTCCCGTCGAGGAGCGCACCGCTGTCTTCGAACGATTCTTCCGCGGCAGTCAGGCCAGTAAGGGCGGATCCGGACTCGGCCTCGCCCTCGTCGCCCAACAGGCCCAATTACACGGCGGCCGCGCCTATTTCGACGACAGCCCACTCGGCGGCGCACGTTTGGTGCTCGATCTGCCGGAACGCAGTACCGAGGCCTGACCGAGCCGAAAACGCGAACCGGCCCGGGATGCGGCCGACGACAATTGCCGCCGTTGCGCTGCCCGGGCCGGTTCGCCGAGTAAGAAGTCCTACTTCGGCGGCGCGGTGACCTTGACCGGCTTACCCCACGCCGACAGCGTCACCTTGATGGTGCCCGGATCCCGCTTGACCACTGCCTGAACCAGATTCGGGCCGGTGCCGGGCGAGGCGGCCTGCGACGGCAGCGCCGATGCCGAACCCGACGGCGGCGCGACATCCGCGATCCACAGGGTGATCGGGAACGTACCGGCCGGGTCACCCGACTTGGGCACGATGGGATCGATCACCGAGGAGTCGATGGTGCCGGACACCTTCACGGTGTCGGTGCCATCGAGCTTTTCCCGACCCTCCACCTTAGGGTTCTTCACCTGGGCAATGAGGTTGGCCAGACCCTTGTCCTTGTCCAGGATTACGCCCGGGTCGTAGATCTGTTCGGCCGAACCCACTTTGGCGTAGGCGGAGGAACCACCGGTCTGCGCGTACATCACCTTGTCGACGACCAGGAACTTGGCCTGGATGAAGTCGGCCTCGGGCTTGGTCCGCACCTTCGCCTCACCGATAGCCTGACCGGCGCCCTGCGGCTGGTTGGTCACATCCGCCGAAACGGTCTCGACCGGGAGGTTGGTGAGGTTGTCCACCTTCAGATTCAGGTGCACGGCCTGCAGAGTCTGGGTGGTTCTGGCGGACTCCTGCACGATCTGCGCCGCTTCGGGCAGCTGACCCGAAGGCGGTGCAGACGAAGTGGTGGACTTCGAGTCGGAGCTGGAGCTGCAACCCGTCACCAGTGCCGCGAACATCGACGCCGCGACCACGGCGGGCACGAGTCCCGGTCGGCGAAGCCGGATTCGGTGCGAGGTGCGTGCTCGCGCTGTCAGATCACTCAATGTTCTGCCCCCAGAAGAGTGCGAGGTCGATACGACCGGTTGGTATGACGGAGACAGCTGGTGCTGCCGCCCGATGTAGTGCAGCATTTCGCCCGCCAGATTAGCCTGTCCCGCAGGCCAACTCGACCCCGTTTGCAGGCGAAGTCGAGGCGAGCCACACACACTGCGGGTGACGACGTTACCCTTGGTGCGGTCTTCTCGCAGAGATCGGGGGGAATCCGACGCGAAAGTAACCGGGTTAAGGGATTGTTTGGTGAGATGTAAGGCACTGGAAGCACGATGCTGTCATGAACGTTCAGGCAGTGCGTGCGACTTTGGCGGGACATCCGGTTCACCGGATGACGCGACCCCGCGCCTGTCCGCGATACACGCCATAACCCCGGGGCCGACAACGGCCACCGAACCGCGGATCAGACACGGAGGAATGCGATGACGAACAGCCAACCAGAAGCGGAGGAGCGGGACTTCCGTAGACCGCCCGGGCCGCCTCCTGGTGGCCCTCAGGTCTCAAATGTGTGGGTATACAACGGAAAAGCCTACGATCTGAGCGACTGGATCTCCAAGCATCCCGGCGGCGAGTTCTTCATCGGGCGAACGAAAAATCGCGACATCACCTCCATCATCGGGTCCTACCATCGCGATCCGGAACGCATCGGACGAATGCTCGAGCGATATGCGCTCGGCCGCGACGCATTGCCCGAGGACATCCATCCGAAGAACAACGCACCGGATTTCTTGTTCAAAGAAGGCTTCGACAGCTGGCAGGACACCCCGAAGTACCGATTCGACAATAAGAATGATCTGCTCCACCAGGTAAAGGCGCGGTTGAAAGAACCGCAGCTGGCCGCGCGCCTGCGGCGCATGGATACGATCTTCAACATCGTGGTCGCGGTGCTGGCCGTCGCGTACTTCGCGGTCCAGGGGTTGCGCCTGTTCGAGCGCAGTTGGATGCCGTTGCCGGTCTTCGTGATCGCGATGGTGCTGCTGCGCAGTTCGCTGGCCGGATTCGGCCACTACGCGATCCACCGGGCGCAAAAGGGCCTCAACAAGATCTACACGAACACCTTCGATTTCAATTACGTGGCACTGGCTTTCGTCACGGCGGACGGCCACGCACTGCTGCACCACCCGCACACCCAGAGTGAAGTCGATATCAAGAAGAACGTCTTCACCATGATGATGCGGGTGCCGCGGCTATACCGTGTGCCAATTCACACCCTGCACAAATTCGGTCACACAGTGACCGGCATGACGATTCGACTGCTCGACGTCTGCCGACTCACCCGAAAAGTCGGCATCAAGGACATGTACGGAACGTGGGGCGGAGCACTGCCACACTTCATCGGATCGTTCGGGGTGCGCGCACTACTGCTCGGCGAGTTGGTGGTATTCACCCTCGCGGGCGATTTCTGGGCCTGGGCACTGCAATTCGTGGTGACGCTGTGGATCAGCACCTTCCTGGTTGTCGCGAGTCATGATTTCGAAGTGGAGACCGAGGAACTCCCCGCACCCGATACCGAGGACTGGGCCGTCAACCAAGTGGAGCAGGCCTACGACCTCACGGTGATCGGAAACCGTTATATCGACTGTTTTCTCGCAGCGGGTCTGAGTTCACACCGCGTACATCACGTGCTGCCATTCCAGCGCAGCGGATTCGCCAATATCGCCACCGAGGACGTATTGCGCGAAGAGGCAGCGAAATTCGGGGTCGAATGGCTGCCTGCCAAGAACTTCTTCACCGATCGGTTCCCGAAGCTCTGCCGCACCTACCTGCTGTCGCCCTCACGCGAGGCCGAGGAACGGAACTGGGGCTTCATCCGCGAGCACTTCGCGCCGGGGGCACTGAAGACATGCGCGGTCTACACAGCACAGGGGTTCACCGGAATCGGCACGGTCTGAACTGATTCCGCTGACCGATCGACCGATCGAGCCGCCCCCCGACGGCGGCGCCGATCACCATTTTCACAAGAAACGGGGAGAATTTCGTGTCTATCAGCATCGATGAGGGAACGTCGGCGGCTCGCCAGGGGAACGAGCACGGCCACAACCTCGCCGAATACGGGCTGCCACCGTCGCCGCCGACCACGGTCGGCGTGATCGAGAGCATTGCGACCGGAGCGCCGAGTCGGCATGTCGCTCAGGACGATGCCGCCGACCGGGTCGCCGAGCTGTTCACCGATCCGCAGCAGCGGGCGCGGATCTCGCGGGTCTACCAGAAGACCAAGATCGACACCCGGCGCATGGTCGTCGATCCGCTCGATCCCGAATTCCTGCCATTCAGTAGGGATCCCGGCACGATCCGGGACCGAATGAACCTGTACTACCGGCACGCGGTGCCGCTGGCCGTCGATGTCGCCGGGCGTGCACTCGCCGGAATCGAGGACGCGGCGGCGGAAATCGGATTGCTCGTCTTCGTGACCAGCACCGGTTTCATCGCCCCCGGCGTCGACGTCGCCGTGGTGAAGCAGCTCGGGCTATCGCCGTCGGTGGGTCGGGTCGTGGTGAACTTCATGGGGTGCGCGGCCGCAATGAACGGCATTCGCACTGCCGTGGATTATGTTCGGGCGCATCCAGATAAGAAGGCCATGGTGGTGTGCCTCGAGCTCAGCTCGGTGAATGCGGTCTTCGACGACAATGTCAACGATGTGATCATCCACAGCCTGTTCGGGGACGGGTGCGGGGCGGTCGTCATCGGCGCGGGTCGGGTCCAGCAGCCGCTGGCCCCCGGCAAGGTGGTGATCCGGGACAGCTTCAGCCAGCTGTTCGACGGCGCGGAGGACGGCATCGTGCTCGGCGTCAATCACAATGGCATCACCTGCGAGTTATCGGAGAATCTGCCCCGGTACATCTATTCCGGGGTCGATCCCGTGGTCACCGATGTCCTGCGCCGCAATGGTCTGCAGAAGTCCGATATCGATCTGTGGGCGATCCATCCGGGTGGGCCCAAGATCATCGAGGAGTCCGTGCATTCGCTGGGAATCGCACCGGAGCGCGCTGCGCTGAGCTGGGATGTGCTGGCGAAGTTCGGCAATATGCTGAGCGTGTCGCTGATCTTCGTGCTGGAACAAATGATTCAGCAGGAGACGGCGAAGCCGATCTCGACCGGTGTGGCGTTCTCCTTCGCCCCGGGGGTCACCCTCGAAGGCATGATCTTCGACATCATTCGCCGGTAGCGCACCGGCATCAGGAGCGCAGCAACCATGCAACTCGTCCGATTCCTCATCTCGATCTCCTGGATGCGGATCGCTTCCGTCATTGCCGCTGGCCTCATTTGCGGTGCGGCCAATACCTATCTGGTGACACTTATCCGGGGTGTCGTGTCACCGGAACCGCATCCGAATGTCAACCTGCAGAACTTCGCCCTGACCGGCCTGGTCATTCTGGTCAGTGGCGTCGCATCGCAAGTGCTGCTGATCCGCCTGGCCCAGGATGCGATCTACCGGCTGCGCGCGGATCTGAGTTCGGGGATCGTCGCGGCTCCGCTCGAGCATTTGGAACGCCTCGGCATGCATCGCCTGATGGCGACGCTCACCGAGGATGTGCGCTCGCTCTCGCAGGCGGTGACCGCCATCCCGAGCATCTGCATCGATGTGGCCACCATCATCGGCTGCTTCGTCTTCCTCCTGGTGGTCTCGGGTCCGCTCTTCGCGGTAACGGTGGCAGGCACGCTGCTCGGGATCGCCTGTGTAGAGCTGATTCTCGCGCGGGTGCGCAATATCTACCGCGAGGCGCGTGAGAACGAAGACGCGCTGCTGCGGTCGTACCAGGCCGTGACGCTCGGCATCAAAGAGTTGAAGCTGCATCGAGGGCGGCGCCGGGACTTCATGGATCGGCATCTGCTCGATTCGGCCGCGACACTGCGCGCGCAGAACGTGGATGCCGGATCCAAATTCTCAGTGGCACAGGGATTTGGGCAGGCGCTGCAACTGGGCACCATGGCGCTGATTCTGTTCGTACTGGTGGCGCCGCTGGATCTGTCGCGCGATGTCATGGTCGGCTACGTCCTGGTGACGACCTTCCTGGCGATGCCGATGCAGAACTTCATGCACCGCATCCCGGACCTGCTGCGCGGTGATGTGGCGCTGGCGAAGATCCGGGCCATGAACCTGTCCATGCGGACCATGCACAACGAGGAACAGCTGCCGTTCACGGAACGTCCCGCCGTCGACGAGGCACGGCTGGTGCTGACGAATGTGAGCTACAGCTATCGGATGGAACCGCCGCCGCCGTTTCCGCCCGGTCCGGGTGCGCCCGCTCCCGGTGCGCCCGCTCCCGGTGCACCGCCGCCTGGTCCGGGTGCACCGCCGCCGGGTCCCGGCGCACCCGGCCGTGGCGCGCATCCGCCCGGCCGTGGTCCACGCCCCGGCGGGCCGCGACCGGACGTCAACGGCCATCGGTTCGTCGACCACAGCGGACACGACAATCGGCCGCTACCACTCGGGCCGCCGCCGGAAACGGGCAACGGCGAGTCCGGATTCCGGCTCGGTCCGCTCGACCTGGTCTTCGAACCCGGGCAGATCACCTTCATCGTCGGTGGTAACGGCAGCGGCAAATCCACGCTGGCCAAGTTGATCACGGGCCTGTACGTGCCGCAGTCGGGCACGCTGTCGCTCAATGGCGAGCCGATCGACCACGAGAACATCGAGTGGTTCCGGCAAAACTCCTCGGCGATCTTCACCGACTTCCACCTGTTCGAGGAGTACCTCGGCTTCGATCGGCCGGGGCTCGACAGTGAAGTGCGCCGCTATCTCGAGGAATTGCAGATCGCGCACAAGGTGACCGTGCAGGACGGGCGGTTGTCCACCATCGATCTGTCCCAAGGCCAACGCAAACGGCTCGCGCTGTTGACCGTCCTGCTCGAGGACCGGCAGCTTTATGTCTTCGACGAATGGGCCGCCGATCAGGAGCCCAAGTTCCGCGACGTCTTCTATCGGGAGATCCTCGTCGACCTCAAAAAGCGCGGGAAGACCGTCATCGTGATCACCCACGACGACCGGTACTTCGATTGCGCCGACCAGTTGGTCAAGCTCGATTTCGGCCGAATGGTCGATGCGAAACCGGTCGAGGAGCACACCAGCATCGAGCTTTCGTGACCCGAATTCTCCTGCTGCCCTTACCGAACTCTCAGAGTTCGGCCACCGTTGAGGCCCTTGCAGACCTCTAGGGTCTGCTGTTGTGACTGAGCGCAGCGAAGGAACCGAAGACACAGCATCGCCGATCACGGCGGCGCCGAGCGTTAGCGAGGCGCTGTTGTGACTGAGCGCAGCGAAGGAACCAAAGACACAGCATCGCCGATCACGGCGGCGCCGAGCGTTAGCGAGGCGCTGTTGTGATCGGAAGGCGCGCCCACTGGGCCCTGCTCGCGGTTGCCGTTCTCACCGCCGGGGCGCTCGGAAGTGCCATCACCGCATGCACAAGATCGTCCAGCGCACCGAGCGGTATCGCCTTGGTGAACGCCGATACCGGACCGACCGGTGCCCGCATCGCACAGGGGCTGCAGCAGGAGGGCGGCGGTTACGAGTGGACCGTCGGCAAACCCGGTGAAATCAATGCCGACGACTACGCGGCGGTGATCACCCTGCCCGCCGATCTGACCGAATCCATGGGCACGCTGGCGAGCGGACAGCCGAAACGGGCCAGGGTCACGGTGGATACCCATAAGGGCGCCGATGCGAACCTGGTGAACGGTGCGGTGAATGCCGTGACGCACCGGGTCGGCGCGGCCGGAGTCGACGCCGCCCTCGCCGCGGTCGCGCAGGCGCGCACGCAGATGACCTCGGTGCAGTTCACCACCCAACTGCTCAATGCCGGGGTGAATGCCGCCGCGGCGGGCGCCGATCAGTTCAGCTCGGGCGCGGATCAGCTGCTCGGCTTCCTGAGTTTCGCCAAGGAGGGGTCGGCACAGCTGACTTCGGCCATCGCGCTGCTGAATTCGACCGTCTCCGGCGCGGCAGCACAGGCGAATCAGCTTGCCTCGGCTCTGGATTCGACCGGTGTCACGATCGGACAGGTCCAACAGACCGCGAATACGGTCAGCGGCGGACTCGATCAGATCCTGCCGCTGCTGCGCGCACTCCCCTTCGCCAGTGATCCGCAGGTGGCCGACATCATCGGGAAACTCGAAGGGCTACGCAATGTTTCGGGCCAGGCCGGATCCCAGCTGAGCGGTCTCGGCGAGCTGGTCGGCAGCGCCGTCGATCCGAGCACCGATCTCGGCACCCTGCTGCGCACCGTGGTCGACCGGTTGACCGGTGCCAGCGCACAATTGGCCGAGGGTGCCAAACTCGCCGAGGGCCTGCCCCAACTCGCCGATCAGGGCGGCGCCCAATTGGTCAGCGCCATCGGCCAACTCACCGGCGGTGTCACCCAGCTCCAGCAGATCGTGAGCAACCTCAGCACCCAAACCGATAAGGCCGTCGCAGCCCTGCCCCAGCGCAGCGGCGCCCAGCAGTCAGCACTAGCCCTCGCACTCACCGACCCGGTCGAGATCGTGCACAACTGATGCGTCCGGATTCGCCTGACCACCATCGAGAACCGGATTGTGGCCCGTGCTCCGTCAGTTGGAACATGGGCCACATAAGCGAGCCACCACGGAGCGAATCTTACGAGCGACGTTCGCGGCCCCACCAGGGGGCCGCGAACACGCAGCGCCGCAGGCGCTGCAATTAGACAGAGCCTAGTTCGCGTCCAGCAGGTCGATCACGAAGACCAGGGTCTTGCCCGAGAGGTGGTGGCCAGAACCGGCCGGGCCGTAGGCCAGCTCCGGCGGAATGGTCAGCTGGCGGCGGCCGCCAACCTTCATGCCCGGAATGCCGTCCTGCCAGCCCTGGATCAGGCCGCGCAGCGGGAAGCTGATGGACTCGCCGCGCTTCCAGGAAGAGTCGAACTCCTCGCCGCTGTCGAATTCCACACCGACGTAGTGCACCTCGACGACGCCACCCGGCACCGCTTCCTTACCCTCACCGATGGTGAGGTCCTTGATCACCAGCTCGGTGGGCGCGGGGCCCTCCTGGAATTCGATCTCCGGCTTGGTCATTCGGCTATCCCCTCTGATAGGTGACGGTGGATTGGACGGAAAAACTAACGCCCGCTGATCTCGTGGTAGTCACGGTGACCGTAACCGGTGTAGATCTGACGCGGGCGGCCGATCTTCAACGGCTCGCGGTGCATTTCGCGCCAGTGCGCGATCCAGCCCGGCAGTCGGCCCATCGCGAACAGCACGGTGAACATGCGGGTCGGGAAGCCCATGGCCTTGTAGATGACGCCGGTGTAGAAGTCGACGTTCGGGTACAGCTGACGCGAGATGAAGTACTCGTCGGTGAGCGCGGCCTCTTCGAGAGACTTTGCGATATCGAACAATTCGTCATCGCCGCCGAGCTTGGACAGGATGGTGTCGGCGTGCTTCTTGGCGATCGAGGCACGCGGGTCGTAGTTGCGGTAGACGCGGTGCCCGAAGCCCATGAGCTTCACGCCGTCTTCCTTGTTCTTGACCTTGCGGATGAATTCCTTGACATTGCCGCCCTCGGCCTTGATGCCGTCCAGCATCTCCAGCACGGCCTGGTTGGCGCCGCCGTGCAGCGGGCCCCACAGCGCGTTGATACCGCCGGAGACGGAGGTGAACAGGTTGGCGTCCGAGGAGCCGACCAGGCGCACGGTCGAGGTGGAGCAGTTCTGCTCGTGATCGGCGTGCAGGATGAGCAGCATGTCGAGGGCGGCGGCGATCTCCGGATCGACCTCGTAGGGTTCGGCCGGGAAGCCGAACGTCATCCGCAGGAAGTTCTCCACCAGGCTCAGCGAGTTGTCCGGGTAGAGGAAGGGCTGGCCGACCGACTTCTTGTACGAGTAGGCCGCAATGGTGGGCAACTTGGCCAATAGTCGGATGGTCGATAGCTCGACCTGTTCGGGATCGCGCGGGTCCAGCGAATCCTGGTAGTACGCCGAGAGCGCGTTCACCGCGGAGGACAGCACCGGCATCGGGTGCGCGTTGCGCGGGAAGCCGTCGAAGAACCGCTTGAGATCCTCGTGCAGCAGGGTGTGGCGGCGGATCCGGTCGGTGAACTCGTCCAACTGCGCCTGGGTCGGCAGCTCACCGTAGATCAGCAGGTAGCTGACCTCGATGAAGTTCGAGGACTCCGCGAGCTGGTCGATCGGATAGCCGCGGTAGCGCAGGATGCCCGCTTCGCCGTCGATGTAGGTGATCGCCGACTTGGTCGGCGCAGTGTTCATGAATCCGGGGTCGTACGTCACATACCCGGTGCTGGCCAGCATTTTGCCGAGGTCGATGCCGTCATTGCCTTCGTTGGCTTCGGCGATCGTCATGGCGTATTCGCCGCCGGGGTAACTCAGCACCGGCTTGGCGTCGTTGATGTGGTCTTTTTCGGGCACGGAAGGATCCCTCTCAGGCTAGGACCGTCGGCATCGGGGTGCGGTCGGCACGGCGGTGCTCTCACGTAGACGCTAGTCGCTGCTCGCACGGCCCGAGAACGAGGGTGCCCAGCGACCGACCTCACAAACACCCTCGCGTCACGTGAGGTTTATCGCGCTAACCCGACACCGGCACCGACGACGACCTGGCGATCCGATATCGCACGAATGCCGGAAATGCCAGTGCCGCCAGCACTACACCGATCACCACCAGCACACCGCCGCCCGCCGCGGCGACCGCGGTACCCAGGCCGGCCGCGGCAAAACCGTGGGCAACATCACCGATGCGCGGGCCGCCTGCGACGATCACGATGAACACGCCCTGCAACCGCCCGCGCATCTCATCGGTGGTGACGGTCTGCAACATGGCGACGCGCAGTGCGGCCGAGACCATATCGACCGCACCGCCGAAGGCCGAGCAGGCCAGCGCGATCCACAGCCCCGGCCCGATGCCGAGGCCGTGGCCGGTCAGTCCGACGGCCAGCCCGAAGCCGACCATGGCCAGACCCCACAGCGCGATACAGACCACCACCGCCAGGCCCTGGCGGCGCACATGCGCGATCCAGCCGGAGAACACCCCGCCGAGTACCGCGCCGACCGACATGGACGCGAACAGCAGGCCGAGCGCGACGCCGCCGGTGGCCGGGTCAGCGAAGGTCTCGCGCGCGATCTGCGGGAACAGCGCGCGCGGCATGCCGAAGACCATGGCGATCACATCGACGATGAAGGAGGCGAGCAGGATGCGCTGCGTCGCCAGATAGGCGAAACCGTCCAGAACCGTGTGGAATCCGGCCTTGCGCGCGGTTCCGGTTGGTGCGATGGCCGGCAGCTTCCACACCGCCCAGACGGTGGCGAGCAGCGCGATGGCGTCGATCAGATACAGGGTGGACAGCCCGAGGACAGGGATCAGCACACCCGCGAGCACCGGTCCGGCAATGGCGCCGATCTGCTGCACGGTCATGCTGAGCGCGCTGGCGGCAGCCAGGTGTTCGACGGGGAGCAGCCGCGGGATGGCGGCGCTGCGGGTCGGCTGATTCACCGCGAACAGCGCCTGCTGCGCGGCGAAAAGCCCCAGCACGATCCACACATTGTCGAATCCGGCCGCGGCTTGAGCCCAGAAGGCCAGCGCGGTCACGCCGGTGCCGCAGTTGGTGATGAGCATCAGCTTGCGCCGGTCCATCACGTCGGCGAGCGCACCGCCCCACAGACCGAACACGATCAGCGGTATCAGGCCGAACAGCCCGGCCAGCCCGACATAGCCCGAGCTGCCGGTGATCTGGAAGATCTGCTGCGGCACCGCCACCACGGACAGCTGCGAACCGATCACGGTGACGATATTGCTGGTCCACAACCGTCGGAAATCGGGATAGCGCAGCGGGGTGGTGTCGGCGAGCAGTTTCACCGATCGCAGCGTAATGAGTCGGTCAGCGGCCCAACAACGTTGGGGGCCCGCTGTTCCAGCATCGCGCAGCGATTCGTTGAGGGGTAGTGGCCGGGCGACGGTGGGCGCATCGCGCAGCAATTCGATGAGGGGCGGCGGCCGGGCGACGGGTCGGCCGCTGTCGCGCAGCGATCCGATGAGGGGCAGCGGCCGCGCGACGGGTCGGCCGCTGTCGCGCAGCGATCCGATGAGGGGCAGCGGCCGGGCGACGGGTCGGCCGCTGTCGCGCAGCGATCCGTTGCGGGGGTGGTGGCCGGGTGACGGTGGGCCTGGTCAGGGTTGTAGTCGGTCGACGATCATGGCGTCACCGCTGATGCGCACCCGGATCCGGTTGTGCAGCCGACCCCGGCGCCCTTGCCAGAACTCCACTTCGTCGGGCCGGATCAGGTAGCCGCCCCAATGCGGCGGCACCGGGATCTCGTCGACATCGGCGAAGCGGGCGATGGTCTCGGCCAGCGTGCGGTCGAGTTCGGCGCGCGAGGCGATCGGCCGGGACTGCCGCGAGGCCCAAGCGCTCAACTGCGAATCGCGCGGCCGGGAACGCCAGTAGACGGAGGTGGTCTCGGGCGAGACCAGCTCGACTGGCCCACGCACATGGACCTGGCGGCCGAGCGCGGGCCAGACGAAGGTCGCGGCGGCGAACGGAACACCCGCCAGTTGGTTGCCCTTGGCCGAGTCGTAATTCGTGTAAAAAGTCACACCCTCCGGCGAGAGGCCTTTACACAGCACCGTCCTGGCAACCGGGCGCGGACCGGCATCCGTCAGCGCGACGGTGGCGACGACCATGGCATTGGGCTCGGGGATGCCGACGGCGGTGGCCTGTTCGATCCAATGCCGCAACAGCGGCTCCCAGCCCCCGGCCAGCCAGGTTTCGTCCAGATCGGTGTCCTCGCCGCTGCCGAAGGGCATGCCGCCGTAGTCGACTCGCATGGCGGCCAGATCGGACGCCGGGAGCAGGGTCGGATCGGTCACGGTCGTCTCCTGATCGATGGATGAATTGTCCAGGTCACGCATGGGGCAGACGTTACTCTGCGGTAGCAAGGAGCTAAGGTTTTGTTGATCGGCATGTGCTCGGCGAGCCACACCCTCATCGACGAGAACAGGCCTTTTCGAGCGATCGGCGTGCCGGCGCTCGCGACCTTTTCGAGCGACCGGCAAGCAGTCGCTACGGAATGCGAACCGAAGTGCAAGGAGAGTCACAACATGACTACCAGCCCCGCGGTGCCCAGCGGGCACACCGCCGTACCCCCCGACTTCATCAGCGGCCTGGAAGGCGTGGTCGCCTTCACCACCGATATCGCCGAACCCGACAAAGACGGCGGCGCGCTGCGCTACCGCGGCGTCGATATCGAAGACCTGGTCGGCTCGCAGGTGACCTTCGGCGACGTGTGGGCGCTACTGGTGGACGGCGAATTCGGTCGCGGTCTACCACCAGCCGAACCGTTCCCGCTGCCGGTGCACACCGGTGACGTGCGCGTCGACGTACAGGCCGGACTGGCCATGCTCGCCCCGATCTGGGGCTATCAGCCGCTGCTCGATATCGATGACGAGACCGCGCGGGAGAATCTGGCGCGCGCCTCGGTGATGGCGCTGTCCTACGTCGCGCAGTCCGCGCGCGGCATCTACCAGCCCGCAGTGCCGCAGAAGAAGATCGACGAGTGCACCACGGTGACCGAGCGGTTCATGACCCGCTGGAAGGGCGATCCGGATCCACGGCACACCGAGGCCATCGACGCCTACTGGGTCTCCGCCGCCGAACACGGCATGAACGCCTCCACCTTCACCGCCCGCGTCATCGCCTCCACCGGTGCCGATGTGGCCGCATCCCTGTCCGGTGCGATCGGCGCGATGTCCGGCCCGCTGCACGGCGGCGCACCGGCGCGGGTGCTGCCGATGATCGAGGCCGTCGAAAAGTCCGGTGACGCACGCGCTTTGGTCAAGGGCATCCTGGACCGCAAGGAAAAGCTGATGGGCTTCGGCCACCGGGTCTACCGGGCCGAGGATCCGCGCGCCCGCGTGCTGCGGGCCACCGCCAAGCGCCTCGGTGCCCCGCGCTTCGAGGTCGCCAGCGCGCTGGAGCAGGCCGCACTGGCCGAACTGCGCGAGCGTCGCCCGGACCGCGCCATCGAAACCAATGTCGAGTTCTGGGCCGCGGTCATCCTGGACTTCGCCGAGGTCCCCGCGCATATGATGCCCGCGATGTTCACCTGCGGCCGCACCGCCGGTTGGTGTGCCCACATCCTCGAGCAGAAGCAGCTGGGCAAGCTGGTCCGCCCGGCCGCGATCTACACCGGCCCCGGCCCGCGCCGGCCGCAGGAAGTCGCCGGCTGGACCAGCATCGCGCACGTGTAGTACGCCCTAGCGGGTGGTAATCGGACACCGTGGTGGGATCTATTGCCCACCACGGTGTCCGGCTATTTGCACCGGTAGCATCCTGGGGTCGGTCGTGAGAGAGAGCTAACGGGGAATGCTGGATAGGAATATGTCGCGGCGGCGGCTGATCGGGTTCGGTACTGCGGCCGCGGCATTCGTCGCTGGATGTAGTACCGACAATGGCAAGACCACCGTCGCACAACCGAGAACCACGACCGCCGCGAACGCCGTTGATGTGCAGGCCATGCCGAAGGCCCAGCAGCAGGCGCCCGCCGCCAACTCGCCCGCAGCGGTGGCCGCCCGGCACGCGGGTGCGCAGCCGCAGCAGTGGGGCATGAAGATGGACGGCATCACCAGCACTTTTGCCGCAACCGGCAAGCAAATGGCGGTGACCTTCGACGCATGCGGCGGGCCCGACAATAACGATATCGACGAGGCCCTGCTGAATCTGCTTATCTCCCAGCAGATTCCGGCCACGCTATTCCTCAATAAGCGCTGGATCGATGCGAATCCGGGTCGGGCCACGCAACTGGCGGCGAACCCCCTGTTCGAGCTGGCCAATCACGGTGTGGCGCACAAGCCGCTCTCGGTGACCGGCCGGGCCGCCTATGACATCGCGGGCACCGGATCGCCGCAGGAGGCGGTCGACGAGGTCTGGGCCAATCACGAACGACTCACCAACCTGCTGGGCAAACCGCCGCGCTTCTTCCGCGCGGGTACCGCGCACTATGACGATGTCGCGGTGTCGATCGTGAACGAGCTCGGCGAACGGCCCGTCGGTTTCAGCATCAACGCCGACTATGGCGCCACCGCGAGCGCGGCACAGGTCCAGAGCGCGATGAAAGCCGCGGAACCGGGCGCGATCTCGCTGGCGCATATGCACCGGCCGAACTCCGGGACGGCCGCCGGGATGACCGCGGCACTACCCGCACTGCGTGCGGCGGGGTTCACCTTTGTCCATCTGTGAACACGAATATTACGGAATGGACTGGACGTCCCAGGGATCGCGGCAATAACGCGCACCCCTCGGCGGCGAGCCAGTATGGTACCGATGCTGACTGCTATCCCGAGGTCAGCCGACCGCCTGCCGGTCGCTCATAGACAAACCTGCCCGACAAGTTCGGGCGCAGCACAATGGTGAGACGGATCACGGCTGCTCACTGGGCATTTCGCCGAGCGCGAGGTGACCTGATCGAGCCGATCCGAGCGGAAGGCGGTAGGTAGGGTGGCGCAGGGAATATTCGCGCACACTCGGTGGCGGCACCTGGAGCAATGGCGGGTGCGCTGGAAAATCGGCGCGGCCGTTGCGCTTCCGCTGGCCGCGGCCATTCTGCTCGGCGGCCTGCGCCTGACGGTCTTCTTCAATGACTACTCCCAATACGCCGATGCCGCCGATCGGATCTCCGATATTCCGGCGATCACCGCACTCGAATCCGCGGCCTCGACCGTCGCGGGCGGGCAGGTTTACGGCACCACCACCGACCAAGACCTGGTCGAATTGTCAACGGCTATTACCGAAGCCACCCTGCGCGCCAAGCGCAAGGGCCTCGATGCGACGGTCGCCAGGGCGCTGCAGCAGATGACCGCAACGAGCGAAGTCATCCGCTCGGGCGGTAAGGGCGGCGGCGATCCGGTCAAGGCCGTCGAATTGAACAACGCGATCGTCGTCGATGCCATCGGCACCGTGGACAAGTTGCTCACCCCGATCCGCGTCGGCTCGGTCGTGGTCGCGAAGGCACAGCTCTCCGATGTGCTCGTCGGCAAGGTCGAGGGATTCAACTGGCTGATGGCGGCGATGCAGGCAATCCAGCAGCCGACCGAGGCCGAGGGTTTCCATACCGCGCAGGGGCGATTCCTGGCCACCACCGATGCGATCGAGCAGGCCGTGCCCGCGGCCAAGCCCGACCTCGATCGGGTGGTGCGTCCCAACAACGCCGTGCTCAAGGACATGATCGAGACGGGGATCCACACCCACATCGTGGACCTGGTCGAACTGCGGCGGCTCGCCATCGAATCCCGCGATGTCTACACCGGACTCACCGGCGAGATCGTGCAGGGCGTCATCAGCGATGTCGACAACAAGGTGATGGCGGCCCAGTCCGCGGCCCTACGGGCCTCACTGGTGGTACTCGTCACGGTGGTCGCGGCGCTCGGTTTTGCGCTGCTGGTTGCGCACTCGCTGCTGCAGCCGCTGCGCAGGCTGCGGGCGGGCGCGAGCGAACTCGCCGAACAGGATCTGCCCAGTGAGGTCGAGCGGATCATGCTCGGCGCCCAGCTCGAAGACATCACGGTCAAACCGGTGCCGGTGCACACCGGTGAGGAGATCGGCGAAATCGCCCGCACCGTGGATGGTTTGCACGCGCAGGCACTCAAACTCGCCGCCCAGCAGCAACTGCTGCGCGATCAGGTCAACGACATGTTCGAGACCATGGCGCGGCGCAGCCAGACCCTGGTGGATCGCCAGCTCAGCATGATCGAGGCGCTGGAATTCGAGGAGAAGGATCCCGAACGGCTCGGACAGCTGTTCCGGCTCGACCACCTGGCCGCCCGCATGCGGCGCAATAGCGCCAACCTGCTGGTGCTGGCCGGGACGCGGTCGCGCCACGATCGGTCCGGACCGGTCGAGGTGCGCGATATCCTGCGCGCCGCGGTCTCCGAGGTCGAGGACTATCAGCGGGTCAAATCCGGTGCCACACCCGATGGTTGGGTCGCTGGCATTGCGGCCACCGATGTGGTGCACCTGATCGCGGAGATGCTGGAGAACGCGCTGCGCGCCTCACCACCCGATAGCGATGTCACGTTCTCCTACAGCCGGACCTCCGAGGGCGGCCTGCTGATCGAGGTCATCGACGAGGGCATCGGCATCGTGGCGGCCGAACTGAACGAGATCAACGAGCGGCTGGCGACGCCGGCCGCGGTCACCGTCGCGACGACCCGGCAGATGGGCATGTTCGTGGTCGGCAAACTCGCCGAGCGCCATGGCATCACGGTTCGACTACGGCGTTCCCACGATCGCGCGCTGAGTCCGGGAATCACCGCGAGCCTGCACATTCCGCCCGCGCTCATCGACGTGCCTTCCCAGGATCCGGATGATCCGGCGACTCTGAAGCCGGTGATTCCGGTACATCGCGATGCGTTGGGTACCGCGGCGACGGCCAAGGCCGAGTCGGCCGCCAAAGTCACGCCCGCGGTCGAGGCCATTGCGCCCGCGAAGGCGGTCACCCCCGCGGCCAAGGCCGCACCCGCGGCCCGGCGGATCGGCGCGCCACCGTCGGCCCTGCCCAAGCCAGCGGAGCCCGCGCCCGAAGCACCCGCCGCACCTGCCGCACCGCCGGTGATCACCAGTTATGGCCTGCCGAAACGGGTTCCGGGTGTTAATCGCAAGGGGCGCCGGAAGGCGGGTGCAGCCGCTGGCGCAGCCAAGACTTCCGGTGCAACCGCAGCGACCACATCGGCCCCGGCTACCTCGACACCGGCCAGCTCGACACCGGCTACCTCGACACCGCCCGCCGCTACGCCATCATCCGCGAGCGAGCCCGATTCGGGTCCACCGACCGGGCCTCAGCGCGTGGCCAAGACATCATCGTTCTTCCAGACCGCGCCTACCGAATCCACAGCATCCGGGGCGAATGGGGATGCGGCAGAGTCCATCCGATCCACACCGGACGGGGAATCGGCGCAGGATACCGGTGGTGAAACGACGCCGATATTCGCCGGGATGATGTCGAAGTGGTTGGCGGATCCGACTACAGGGGAGTTACCGGTGTTGACGAATTGGCATTCGGCGGCGGATGAAGGCTGGTCTGCCGCACAGCGGGCGGCGGATGCGCAGATCACGGAAAGGACGACCTCGGGACTACCGAAACGAGACCCTGGAAATCAGTTGGTGCCCGGTGGGGCCGAATCAGGGGCGGGGACAACGGATTCGGCGGCGGGCCCACGACGGAACCCGGAATCGATCCGTGCAGGATTGAACAGCTATCAGCGGGGGGTACGTGACGGAAGAGCCACTGGTAAGTTGAAACCCTTTGCAGCCGAGGATGTTCGATGACCGCACCTGAGCAAGAAGCCCCCGCCGCGTCCCGCGCTGTCTCGGCGAAGATCGTGATAGCCGGAGAAATGGGCGTCGGCAAGACGACCCTGGTGGGCGCGGTATCGGATATCGTGCCGCTGAAGACCGAGGCGCTGATGACACAGCTCAGCTCCGAGGTCGACGACACCTCCGCGGTCCCGGATAAGCAGACCACCACGGTGGCCATGGATTTCGGCCGGATCACCCTGTCCGAGGATCTGGTGCTCTACCTGTTCGGCACCCCCGGCCAGCATCGGTTCTGGTTCATGTGGGATGACCTCAGCCTCGGCGCGATCGGCGCGATCCTGCTGGTCGATACCCGTCGGGTGGACGAAAGCTTCGCCGCGGTCGACTATTTCGAGGAACTCGGTCTACCGTTCCTGGTCGCGGTGAACGAATTCGAGGGCGCCCCGAAATTCCCCGAGGAGGCCATTCGCGACGCGCTGTCGCTATCCGACGACGTCCCGGTCATGATGATCGACGCCAGAGACCGGGAGTCCGCCAAAACCGCCCTGATCGCGCTCACCGGCCACGCGTTGGCGCGGGTCAAGGCGAAGAGCTAGTGCTCGAATGGGCGGCTGTGCCGAGCCGCCCATTCGACAGCTAGTCCTCCCCGAGGGAGGCGAGCCAGTCGACCGCGACGGATTCGCCGCGGTCGACAGTGAAGAAGGCGACCTCGAGGTGCTGGCCCAGATCAACGAGACCGAGGGCGGCCAGTGGGACCGGCTGGATCAGGCGCACGCGCCACGGTTTCGCCTCATCCCAGGCATGCAGTTCCAGGTCCAGGCGCAGCACCGGATCGTCGCGACCGGCGTAATCGGCAGCCACCGGCGCGGCGGCCAGTACGGTGGCATCGGCGCGGCGGCCGTCGGCGAGGATCTTGGCAATGCTGGCCCGGCCGGTCTCCTCGATATCGGGCACATAGAGCACCAGCCGGTCGCGGTCACCCGGATCGACCCGGCAATTGATCACATCCCCGGGCTGCATCCACTCCAGATCTTCGGGGCGCATCCGCTGCCGGACCCGGGTTTCGTATGGCAGCGTGCCTTCCACCTGCAGGCGGACCCAGAAAACGTGTCCTGGTTCGCTGCGCTGGGGCCGCGCACCGAGGATCGTCGCCGACCCGGCGACGCCGTGCATCAGCAACTCGCGCCGCTGCTCGTCCGATAACGTACCGGCGCGTAGCCCGAAGTTCCGTGACCCTCGACTGCGCAGTACCCACCCCGTACTAACCGACGCCAGGTTCATGGACGTCAACGTTAGCTGGAGTGTGGTCAGAGTCACAGCAATACCACCGACTACCCTGTTGGCCATGACCGCTGAGTTCCCGACCATTCCCGACGATCTCAAGCCCGCCGACGGACGGTTCGGCTGTGGCCCCTCCAAGGTGCGCCCGGAGCAGTTGCAGTCTCTGGTCTCCGTCGGCGCCTCGGTATTCGGAACCAGCCACCGGCAGAAGCCGGTCAAGGACGTGGTCGCGCGCGTGCGCAAGGGCCTGCGCGAACTCTTCGCCCTGCCCGACGGCTACGAGGTGGTACTCGGCAACGGCGGCACCACGGCGTTCTGGGATGCCGCCGCATTCGGCCTGATCCGGGAGCGCTCGCTGCACCTGACCAACGGTGAGTTCAGCTCGAAGTTCGCCGCGGTGGCCAAGGGCAACCCGTTCATCGGCGATCCGATCGTGGTCTCCGCCGAGCCGGGCAGTGCACCCGAACCGGTTGCGGATCCCTCGGCCGACCTGATCGGCTGGGCGCACAACGAAACCTCCACCGGCGTCTCGATCCCGGTGCAGCGTCCGGCGGGTTCGGAGAACGCGCTGATCGCCATCGACGCCACCTCCGGTGCGGGCGGTCTGCCGGTGAACATCACCGACGCCGACGTCTACTACTTCGCCCCGCAGAAGTGCTTCGCCTCCGACGGCGGCCTGTGGGTCGCGCTGATGAGCCCGGCCGCCCTGGCTCGAGTCGAGGAGATCAAGGCCTCGGGTCGCTGGACCCCCGAATTCCTTTCGCTGCCGATCGCGATCGACAACAGCACCAAGGACCAGACCTACAACACCCCGGCACTCGGCACCCTGCTGCTTTTCGCCGACCAGATCGAATGGCTCAATGGCAACGGCGGGCTGGACTGGGCGGTCAAGCGGACGCTGGATTCCTCGTCGCGGCTCTACTCCTGGGCCGAGTCGAGCCCCTACGCCACCCCGTACGTCGCGGATCCGGCACATCGCTCGCAGGTGGTCGGCACCATCGACTTCGCCGATTCGGTCGATGCGGCCGCGGTGGCGAAGGTGCTGCGCGCCAATGGAATCGTGGACACCGAGCCCTACCGCAAGCTCGGCCGCAACCAGCTGCGCGTGGGCATGTTCCCGGCAATCGACCCCGAGGATGTCTCGCAGCTGACGCGTAGCATCGACTGGGTCGTCGAGAAACTGGGGTAAATCAGCTCGGCAATTGCGACACGCCCACTTTCCGACACGCCGCGCATTAGGGTGCGGCGAATCGATCAGAGCAGACTAGCGGGGCGCGGAAGGTCTTTCGCAGATTTCCGCCCCGCGTGTCCCGCCTCGAGATCATCAGTAGTGCACTACTGTTTCGGAAAGTGGGCGGTGTCGCGAGCCGACGCGATAAGGAGGTAACGGTGCGTGAACTTCGAGTGATCGGGGTGACGCCCGACTCCACGCACATCGTGTGTATCGACACCGAGACCGGCAACAAGTACCGGCTGCCCGCCGACGACAAGCTTCGAGCCGCAGCACGCGGAGACCTTGCCCGATTCGGCCAGATTGAGATCGAGATGGAAGCAACTATGCGTCCCCGCGATATTCAAGCTCGTATCCGCGCCGGGGCATCCGTAGAACAGGTCACCGAGGAATCCGGGATGCCGCTGAGCCGGGTCGAACGGTTCGCCTATCCCGTGCTGCTGGAACGGGCCCGCGCCGCGGAACTAGCGCAGAAGGCCCATCCGGTGCGCGCCGACGGTCCGGCCGTGGAAACCCTCATCGATATCGTCACCGCCGCCTTCACCGAACGCGGGCATACCCTCGAGAACGCCGAATGGGATGCCTGGAAGGACGAAAAGGGCTTCTGGGTCGCCCAATTGCAGTGGCAGAATGGCCGTTCCGAAATCGCCGCGCATTGGCGCTATCAGCCCGACGCGCACGGCGGCTCGGTCTCCCCGCTCGACGATCCGGCCTCGGACCTGATCGATCCCGACTTCGGCCGTGCCCTGCGCGGGCTCGCGACCATCCTCCCGCCGCAGGCCGAAATCGAGGCGCCCGTCGCGCCCGAACCGCCGGTGGAGACTCGACCCGTGGAGCCCCGCCCCGCCGAGGCGCGTCCGGCGCGCGAGACCGCGGCGGCACCGGCACGGACGTCGGCACGCAGTCAGCCGACCCTGGACGAGTACTACGAGCAGCGCTCCGTCGCGGCCGGTGGCAGCAGCGCGCCGGTCAGCGCTGGCGGTGCGGCTGCCGCGATTCCGGCCGCCGCGAGCACGAATGCCATTCCGGCCGCGAGTGGTTCCGCCGCTGCCGCCGCGGGAACGAGCACCGCTCCATCCGCCGGTGCTGCGCCGGCCGCACCGGCAGCCGGTGCGAGCGCCGCCCCGCCCGCGCCCACCGCTCCGGCCAAGCCTGCCGCCTCGGCGAAGCCTGCCGCGGAGGAAGCACCGAAGACCAAGGCCGCGCCCGCGAAGGCGGCGCGGAACAAGCGGGGCAAGGCGCCCATGCCGTCGTGGGAAGACGTGCTGCTCGGGGTCCGCAGCTCGGGACACTGAGTCGAGTTACCCCGGACCGGGTCTCAGGTCCGGGTCTAGCACAGCGACATTCGGCGTCCAGCTCACACAATGGTCGAGATGGCGGAACTCGTTCTGGAGAACACCGCCATCCGCTCTGCTCGATCTTGTCCGCCCTGATCGTCAGCTAACTGTTTGCTGCGAATTTCTGATGCCCGCTGGCGTGTTCGGAGGCGGAAGGTCCATCGCCGAAGCGGGAGAACGGGTAGATTTTTCGTGTGTCGTCGACTTGGTTTGTCGACGTCGGGCGGCTCACGGTAGTGGGAAGTCACGCGAGGACGCCGTGGGTTGCTCGAAGTTAGCGGAGCTGTTTGGTGCAACCATCGGGAGGTGCCGGAAATGCTGTCCAAGGCTTCGTCTCTCTGGTACGTCGACGCACAGGATCCGTTGGCGATACTCCGCGCGAACCACGATCCGGATCCGGAAGCTGCGCTGGCACTGGCGAAACAGCTGCACGAGGACCGCGACGTCCTGCCCGTCATGGTCGGCACGCTGGGCGGTTGCGCGGGGCCGGACGCCGACGAGGTGTACATCGGCTGCTATCCCGGGGTTACCGTGGTCTGCTCGTCGCAGGCGGCGCGGGCGCATCCGACGGCACTGCCGGAGTTGCTGGTCCGCCCGCTCGCCTCGGAGCACACCTATCTCATCTCGTTCGACGCTCACCATGGCTGGGGTTCGTTCGCGCATTGGGAGCGTGGTGAATTCCGGCGCTCGTTCAGTTCGACACGGGTGAACATCCTGGAAGACGAGGGCCTGCCACTGGTGTGGGAGCGCACGTATTGGGCCGGTGATCATCCAGTGCGCTGGCAGGCCGGGGAACTGCCGGACCCGCAGACCCTGCCCTTCGATCCACCCGATTTCGCCGACGCCGCCAATAACGAGTGGCTCGGCTTCCACTACCGAGCCCCGGCCGCCGGCGGAGCGCTGATACCGGGTGATATCGCGGTCTGCGGCTTCACCCTCTATCCGAAGGGTCAGGCACCCGCCACGGCCGACCTGATGCCGCCCGACGAGCGGCACAACGGCCATACGCGACCCCGACGCGGCCTGCTGAACTGGCTGCGCGGCAAGGATCGCGTCTGTTGAGGTCTAGCCCGACAGTCCGCCGATGATCAGGACCAGCCAGCCGAGCAGAACACCGGCCGCGCCGCCGCCGATGACCCAGCGGGTCACCGGCGCCTGACGCCAGCGCCAGGCGGTGGGCGCGGCGCCGCCGACGGCGACCAGGTTGACCAAGACCGCGAGTATCGGATGCACCTGTGCCAGTGCCGAGCCGAAGGCGTACACCGCGACGGCCGTCAGCAATGCCACCATGGTCGCGACGGTGAGCCCGGCGGCCCACGGGGTCGGATCCTGGTAAGGCTGGTAGGGGCGATATGCGCCATTGGGGAAATAGCTCACGACTGCGCCTCGCAAGCGCTCGGCTCCGTCGTGCGCCACGACGCGCTGCGCTCATGGTTCACCCGCTGACGCTCGCTCACGACTGCACCTCGCAAGCGCTCAGCTCCATCGCGCGCCACGACGCGCTGCGCTCATGGTTCACCCGCTGACGCTCGCTCACGACTGCACCTCGCAAGCGCTCAGCTCCATCGCGCGCCACGACGCGCTGCG